>JAQWJZ010000046.1 GCA_029248105.1 Flavobacteriales bacterium | reverse complement strand
GTTTGGATCTTTCACTCTTTTGTCCTCTATACTAAAACCATCTTCCGTAATTCCTTCAATTTTAGTTCTACTGATTTCAGGAAAGCTATTATATTTTTCATTAGGAATTATGCATATCAATTCAAACTCCATTAAGACCACAGAACTTTACACCCAGGTTACCAAAATCTCAAAAAACAACATTTCAAATCCGCTAGACCACTTGTAGCACTACACCATCTTTAGCACATGGATGATAATCCGCCAAACAATAAGCTCTTTTTCTGAGCTTATTTTGTAATTCCTTAATTTAATCTTGCTTTGAATTTTAATTAAAAAAACCTTAGGTTTGAGAAAATTAACCTTTCAATTAATCAAATTATGAAATTAAAAACAATTTTTTGGATAGCTGCAGTGCTCACTGCACTACAAATGTTACCGTTAATAGGCGCAATGATTTCGCCTGATATTAAAGCGGCTTTAGTATTAGATGCATTCGGTGTAGAAACCTTAAGCCCTGATGGGAATTTGTTGTTTGATACCTTTGTGTTAGTTGTTGGCTGTATTGTTACAGGTATATTTTTTATGATTATCGGCATGACATCTATTGAAGATTTGGCGGCACTAAAGCGTCTTTCTTTCTTATTATTTGTCGTTATGGGCTTTTTGGCTTTGCCTGACCTTATCAACGCATTTGCGGGAAAACCAACTGCTCCTCTACCCGTAATTTTGCTTAACCTAGCAGCATTAGGCTTATTACTCTATGGTTCTAAAAAAGGAACTGTATAATAACCCTACTTAATTTTTAATGAGCCAAACATTCGTTTTCAGTGTTTGGCTCATTGAGTTCAACACTATTTTGTAGTACCTTTATATTATGAAGTATATCGCAGTTTTTTTTCTTCTTCTGTTGGCTTGTCTCCACGTCAATTCTCAATCTTATTTTCCACCCAACAACTCGAGTAATTGGGATAGTATTAGTCCTGCTAGTTTGGGTTATTGTCAAGAAAATATTGACAGTTTGTACAACTATCTAGACATCAATAACACCAAAGCGTTCATCTTGTTAAAAGATGGTAAAATAGTCTTAGAAAATTACTTCAACGAACATACAGACACCTCAAATTGGTATTGGGCTTCGGCAGGTAAAACTATAACATCTTTACTGGTCGGCATTGCTCAAGAAGAAGGACACCTAAACATTAACGACACCACATCGAACTACCTTTCCGAGGGGTGGACAAGCTGTAACGCCGCTCAAGAGTCTAAAATTACAATCCTAAATCAGTTAAGCATGACCTCTGGCTTAGATGATGGGGTAGACAACAGCTATTGTACCACCGATAGTTGTTTGCTGTATTTGGCAGATGCTGGAACACGCTGGGCCTATCATAATGCCCCTTATACATTACTTAAAAATGTTGTGGAAAATTCAACTGGACAAGGGATTAACGCTTACGCCTATCAAAAAGTGGTCAATCCTATCGGAATGAATGGCCTATTTGTTTTTGAGGGTTACAATAGTATTTTTTTTAGTACGGCAAGAAGTATGGCTCGTTTTGGACTGTTAATACTTAATGAAGGTAAGTGGAACGATAACGAAATTCTTGGAGATGATGCTTATTTCAGCGCCATGACCAACACTTCGCAAGACCTCAACGAGTCCTATGGATATTTGTGGTGGCTCAATGGTAAAAATAGCTTTATGGTACCTCAAGGCCAATATGTATTTGAAGGCAGTTTATGCTCTAATGCCCCCGACGATATGTATGCTGCCATGGGTAAAAACGGACAATATATCAACGTGGTTCCTTCTCAAAATATGGTATGGATAAGAATGGGAGATGTTTCGGAAGAGGGTTTAGTACCATTCAACCAAAATAACGGCATATGGAACTACATCAATCAGTTGGTGTGCGATCAAACAACTGTGGACGTTCATTCAACAAAAGACCAAAAAATCATTGGAATAACCGATGTATTAGGCAGACCTTCAAAAGTCATTAAGAATAAGACTTTATTCTATCTTTATGAGGATGGCAGTGTGGAGAAAAAAATTATTCTGGACTAGTCAAATACCTTTTTTAAAATATCAGAAGTGCGTGCTAAAGGGTTTTTTCTGATCTCTTTTTCCTGTTTTGCCAATAATACAAATAAGCCGTCAATAGCCTTATTTGTAATGTAGTCTTCAAGATCAGGGTTGATGTCTTTAGTAAAGGGTAAAGCATTGTATCGTGTAGATATTGTAGTCCATTGCTGAGCTACCTTATGCTTTTGCATTGAGGTATTAATAATGGGTTTAAAAGAACGGTAAACATCTGAATGTGTTTGTTCCTTTAAATAGTTTGTAGCAGCATTATCCGCACCTTTCAAAATGGAGTAAGCATCCTTTATCGTCATTCCATTAACGGCCTTAACTAACAGGCTTAAAGCCTCTTTACTGGCTGACTCGGCCGCATGGTTCATGCTTTCCTCAAAAGAATTTATCTGAGCTTGTAAGCCTATTTTAGATAAACTATTTTTTACGTTTTCTGCCTCAGCAGGAAAAGGTATTCTTATCAATGCGTTGGTATTAAAACCGTTGTATTGAGAAGCATTTTTAACCGCATATTCACTGCCTTTCCTTAAAGCCTCGCTTAGTCCCTTCTTGATGTCACTTTCGGAAAGACTAGCCTCCGTACGAATTAAATTTTTAACGTTATCGTTAGCCTTCTTCAATAGGTTGATTTGCGCACTTAGGCAAAAAGAACTTAGGGTAAGTACAAGTGTAAGAAATGCTTTCATTGAGTAATTAAATGGATTGTTTAAAGTCTCAAATATACATAGGTACTTCCATTAATAATATTTTTGCTCCTTTTTTTGCGGTAATATCTAAAGAATTGGTATTCCATACACCAAAGCCATCTCTTTGGTCTAGCTTTTGATTTTGTATAGTCGCTTGACCTTCGATAATGAAAGCATACACCCCATTTTGTTTCGAATTTAAGTTGTAATTAAGCCTCTTATCCGTTGTAAATTCACCTAAGCTAAACCATGCGTTTTGATGAATCCATACACCCTTGTCATTGCTGTTAGGTGATAATATTTGATAAAAAGTATCCTTCTTTTTTAGGGACTGTAATGACAATTGATCGTATCTAGGTTTTACATTTCTTTTGTTAGGGAACAACCAAATTTGTAAGACTTTAACATCCTTATCTTTATTGGCGTTAAACTCGCTATGTTTTATGCCTGTTCCAGCGCTCATTACCTGCACGTCACCATTTTTAATAATAGCCCCATTGCCCATATTATCCTTATGCTTTAAGTCGCCCTCAAGTGGAATAGTAATGATTTCCATATTATCGTGAGGATGTGTGCTAAAGCCTCTACCCCCTGCAATAATATCGTCATTGAGCACCCTCAACACACCAAAATTCATCCGTTGTGGATTTCGATAGTTGGCAAAACTAAACGTATGATTGACCTTGAGCCATCCGTGGTCGGCACTACCGCGTGTATGAGCTTTGTGCAGAACCGTACTTTCAGTGCCAATTTCGTTATTTGGCATATGGTTGAAGCCCACTTGTTCCATTAATTTATTGAAAGTGGATGTTTTGCCATTGCTCGACTTGAGCATCAAAGGAGCTGCCATAGCGGCAACTCCTGATATAATGGACTTTTTTAAAAATTCTATTCTTTTCATATTACCTTACAATATACTTTCCTGTAGGAAATTTTTTAAGCCATAAATCCAAAGCCTTCTTCTTTGACAAAGTAAGCTGTAAACGCTTTTATAAAAATACAATTTTTATCTCTTTTTGGCTGATTTCCTATAAGGTTAACTTCTGTTAAACTTTTCGAGGCATTTTAGATTTCTAAATTTACTTGGATTTCAAAATCGTCATAAATCATATTGTCGCCTAGGCTATCAAAAAAACTACCAGAACCGTATTTGATATCATATTTAGTTCTATCAACATTAATAGTAGCGCTTAACTTCTTACCTTTAGTGGTAGCGTCAAAATTGATAGCCTTAGTAATGCCTTTTATAGTAAGCGTGGCATCGATACTATAATTGTTAGCTGACTTTGAGGTCACTTTTGTAATATTTAAAGTAGAAGTAGGATGTTTAGCAACGCCAAAGAAATCATCCGACTTAAGGTGTCCCTCTAACTTTCCTTTATATTCTCCTGATAAGTCCGTACAAGCAATACTGGTCATATCAATCACAAAATTTCCACCTTTTAACTTTTTACCCTTATAGATAAGTTCAGCAGACTTTAAGGCAATAGTTCCCTCGTGAGAGCCCACTACTTTTTCGCCTTTCCATTCTATCGAACTGCTTTTAACTTTTACATTATCGCCAGTAGTGAAACTTTGAAAGACAAAAGCAGTTAAAAATAAAACTAATCCTAAAACGACTTTGGATAGTTTGTCTCTCAAATTAGCGTGAGAACCATCACAATTACCGTTTTGATCATTTGTTTTCCCACATTTACATTTAGGTATTCTTAAACTTTTCATATTTGTTTTTTATTAATTATTATTTTAGTTTCGCAAAGTAACTAATTATAGTAACTAAATGTAACGGTTACTAAAAAGTAACCCTAAAAAAACTAGTTTCAACAAAGTAACTATTGATATATGAAAGGAATTGAAGAACTATGCCCAACGAGTATCTTTGAAGAAAAATTGGGAGGAAAATGGAAATTAGCCATCATTTATAATTTAAGAAATCGCAATTTGAGGTTTGGGCAGTTGGCAAACTTAGTTGATGGTGTTTCTAGAAAAGTTCTTACAGAACATTTAAGGCAAATGGAAGAAGATAAGTTAATCGTTAGAACCGTTTATAAAGAGATTCCTCCAAGAGTTGAATATGGACTTACGCAAGCGGGTAAAGACCTAATGCCTTTGTTTCAAAAAATCGACGACTGGGTAAGAAAACATTATGCATAAAAAAAGTGGAAAACGTCTGTTAGGATGAATTCCACTTGAACGGGCTTAACCGACCCTATTGTAAACTTAATTACTGAAAAACAAGATTATAAGTTTTTATTTCCATGCTTGTAGTTAACGATAGATTATAAATCCCTTTAGGAAGAGTAGATAAATCAATTGGCGTATCGTATTGGTCTTTAGTGTTTACCGTTTGCTTAAATACCTGCTTACCCACTATATTTGTAACTGTGATATGAACATCTTCATCACCAGAATTAAATTGGATATTAAACACTCCTGATGATGGATTAGGGTATATACTAAATTCAATATCATTTTCGGTTATGGCAGATGTACCGCAAACCTCCTGACATTCAGAAATAGAAGAAAAATTACCTGTATCATCAGATAGCTCAACACAAGCGTCTTCTAAACAATCCCACGAAATATTTGGAGTAGTGACTTCACAAAATAACAAATCAGGACTATTTTGTGGAGCAAAATTAACTTCATTTGCATCATGTATTATTTGACCATTTATGTCATAAATCAAATAGCCCGTTTCATCCGGATAAGCAGGGCTGAGTACTTCGAAGTTAAGCGTATCGTTATAATTGGTATTGATAAAAGTAGTTTGAGCGTAACTTAACAAAAAATCTATTTGTTTATCAAAAACTCCATTTCTATAAACATTTAGACCGCCACCATACCATCCAACGCCATAATCACTAAACATTTGAACTTTTACCTTGCCGCAGTGATCCTCACCAAATTCTTCACAGGCAATAATATCTGTATAGCTATCTAAAGAAGAAAATTGCGGTGTAGAAGTGGCATTAACAACTAGCTCTTCATCGGAATTATATAGTTTATAAGACTGAGGATATCCACCTTCATCTATAAAATATAAATCTATTTCATCACCGTTGTCTACGCCAAAGTCATAAATTCTATCTGCGCCACCATCGAAAACTGTCAGAGATTCGATAAATACATCATTCTTGTAGAGCAGTAACTCGGAGTCACCCCAGCTGTAATCAGAGTATGATGATAATACCAAGCGCCAAATACCGCAAGTGCCCTCCAAAACTGGAATAAAAGGTTTGATAACAGCATCTATAACATGAACAACACCGTTGAAAGCGTATAAATCTTGAACGGTTACCACAACTGTATTTTGTTCGCCAATAACGTAAAAAGTACTATCTATATAGTCAAACTGAATTTGTTCTCCTTGCAAGGTATTTGCCACATTTCCAGAGTACATATCCTCACCAAAAATTTCATAATTTACTATATGATTATTGACTATATTAGATAAAAATTGTGAATTCAAAAGCTCACTAGCGGGGATCCCTAATTCATCGGCAAGAACTGCAAAAGCATCATCGGTAGGAGCAAATACAGTCCAAGGACCGGGACCAGAAATACTGTTGTCAATGGATGCCTGTACAGATAATTCATCGTCTAAGCCAATTGCTATTATGGCTTCTTCTAAAATTTGGTGACTATCACTCTGTCTTATAATTTCCATAACAGTAGCTTCAGGCATACCTTGAGGAGCTAAACAATAATCAATGACATGTACAACCCCATTATAAGCCTCAAAATCAGTTGAGATGACTTGGGAACCATTAACAAACGTACCCTGTTCATTTTGTGAGATATTTAGTGATTGACCTTGAGCTGTCAGTAACTGTAAGCCATTATATAGATCCTCAGCCAACCATCTGCCTTCGGCAATATGGTATTCTAATATTTCTGTGAAATCAGGAATATTTAGCGCATCGAATTGTCCCAAATTCATATATTCTAAAATTTCAGAAACAGCATTGTTGTTTGGAACAAATATGGTCCAAGGCGCACTTTGAGTCAAAAAAGTATCTCCATAATAAGAAAAAGCATAAGAAGATTGAAAAATTGGAACTTCTTGAACGTTATACATATCTATCATGAGATCATTCAAATCAAATGCATCTACAGTTATGCTTAAGGTCATACCGGCTTGGGCATTATATCCTACACTACAATCAAAATTAAAAACACCTGCCGTATCGAAACTAACAACACCCATACAAACACCTTCTACATCACCAGTGGTTTGTTCTAAAAAAATTTCTGAAGGGTTATTATAAGGTTCATCAGTAATACTATTTGTTATTCCATTAAGCGTATGTTCACCTTCAATATTTACAAATGCCACGGTTTCACCAGGAGTTATAGTTAATTCTGAAGGCACAAACTCAAAATTATTAAGGATAATGGTATGGTCTGCCTCACACTGGGCTAAAGTGCTTAAGCCTACAAAGTTTAATAAAATTGCAATCGAAAGTGATAAACTTTTCATAAAATGAATATTAGTAAATTAAGTTGCAAACATACAATATTTTTTGTTTTGTATAGCTTGTTAATGGTAAAGCTATACAAAACTTGCTTGTTTACTTATAAGTTCAAAGCATATAATGCTTAACTCTACATCCAATCAGTAAGAGCAGTAAAAGCGTTTGTTGTAGCAGATAATATTATGACTTTATTTCTAGGGCTAAATAGAGCTTTTTAGTTCATTTATTGTTAGGGTATAATCTTTTTTATAATCGACTTTTTCTTTGGGATTAATTAAAATTAGTGTTACCTTTTATTTGTGGGTTTTAGTTAAAATAAATGCAAGTTTTCTATTTTTGCTATTATTAAAATATATGACAGCCTTAATTTTTTATCTTTTTTTAGCTCTTTTTATTTCATTTGTTTGCTCTTTAGTGGAGGC
>JAQWJZ010000045.1 GCA_029248105.1 Flavobacteriales bacterium | reverse complement strand
ATCTAAAATATTTCTACCATCAAAAACTTTAGCTGGACTCATAACGTTATCGTAAATTTTATGCCAATCGTAAGATTTAAACTCATCCCACTCTGTGATAACTGCCACTGCATGTGAGTTTTCACAAGCTTTTAATGGATCTGAATAATAACTTAATGCGTTTTTATTTTCTTCAGATGAACGACTATTCAAATAATCTAAATCAGAAAGCATCTGTTGTTCACTAACTTTAGGATCATATACACAAATTTCAGCTCCATTTTCAATGAGTATATCAGCAATGTATATAGCTGCTGACTCTCGGGTATCGTTAGTGTCTTTTTTAAATGCCCAACCCAAAAAAGTAATTTTTTTGCCTGAAACTGTTCCGAAAAGCGACTTAATGATTTTCTGAGCAAATCGTCTTTTTTGATAATCGTTGATTTTGATGACTTGATTCCAATACTCCGAAACTTCATCTAAACCAAGTGACTTAGCAATATATGCCAAGTTAAGGATATCTTTTTGAAAACAACTGCCTCCAAAACCGACTGAAGACTTTAAAAATTTATTGCCAATTCTAGAATCCATCCCAATAGCTGTAGCCACTTCATCAACATCTGCTTCAGTCGCTTCACACAAGGCAGATATGCTATTTATGGAACTTATACGTTGTGCTAAAAAGGCATTAGCCACTAACTTGGATAATTCGGAAGACCAGACATTAGTTGTATATATCTTTTCTTCAGGAATCCAATTAGCATATATATCAACAAGAGCAGATATCGCCTCTTTCCCGCTTTCAGTCTGTTGACCACCAATCAAAACTCTATCTGACTTAAATAAATCTTGAATAGCCGTACCCTCAGCTAAAAACTCAGGATTAGAAAGCACCTCAAAGTGAACGCCATTTCCATTAGAATCCAAGATAGTTTGTACGGCCTCGGCAGTTCTTACAGGCAAAGTTGATTTTTCTACGACTATTTTATCGGTTTTAGCTACCCTTGCAATAGTTCGAGCACACAATTCTACATATTTTAAATCAGCCGCTTGACCTTTACCCTCACCATATGTTTTAGTAGGGGTATTTACAGCAATGAATACCATTTCGGATTCATTAATAGCCTTATCCACATCAGTTGAAAAGAATAAATTACGACCCCTAGCCTCTTTAACTACTTGGGCTAAACCAGGCTCATATACTGGTAAATTATCTAAATTATCATCATTCCAAGCATCAATACGGTCTTGATTAATATCTACAACATTGACTTTAATGTGTGGACACTTCAAGGCAATGACGGCCATAGTTGGACCACCAACATATCCTGCTCCTATACAGCAAATTGATTTAATTTTCATAGTACATTATTTCTTTATCGTATAGCACAATTCCATCATCTTCTGATTCCATCGTAAAGACAACTTTTCTGCCTATTTTATTTTTTAATTTTTTTTCTAACTCAATGATGTAATTCTCATTGATATTTTTAGCAATCAATAAAACCTCAATGAGCCCAGAATCTATGCCCTTAGCGTAATCTCCTATCAATATTATTTTTTGCACATCGCCAATACGCTTAACTATGGCCTCAACCATTTCATCTAGTCTCAAATGCTTTTTAACTAATTGTTGTAAAACTGAGTATAAAGGATGTTCAGTGTTAGCTCTATAAATGACTTTGTTTTGTTCTTTGTTACTTATTAGATATCCTGCATCTTTAAGCTTATTTAACTCTTTACGAACACCATTGGTGGACTCACCAAACTCTGAAGCAAGTGCATTAAGGTGACCTTTATTAGCAGCTCTGATAAAGAACTTAACAAGCACTCTTAATCTGGTTTTTGATGTTATTAACGAGTTAAGCATATTTTTTTATACTAGTTTGGCAACAATGAATTACAGACTCATATAAGTTGTTAAATTCAAATGAGTAACAAAAGTACTTAAAAAAAAGAGGAAAATTAAATTATATCTAAACGAACCTTAATATTTAGACTTTGGATTTTCACCCAGACTCTGCTGGAAGTTACTTTGACAATTTCTCCAACACGATTTTGAAGCTGCTCAATATTTAGATGATCACCAATATTTAAACTAGAAATAGAGGAGTTAAGACAATTTTTCCCCTCTAAATGATTTTTAAGAACATCGACTTCATTTTGGGAAACAGTGACAATTTTTTTGTCGTAAAACATATAGCGCACAACACCAGGACAGTCAAAAACTACATTTCTATCTTTTTCATTAAGATTAACAAGAATCATAGAAGGTAGAGCAGGTTTTTTGATTTTCTTTTTTCTATCGCTCCACTGACTTACTTTTACTATAGTTGGACAAAATGTTGTTAATCCCATTAGAATTAAACGCTCATTAACTTTAAACTCATGCCTTGGCTTTGTGTAAATAACATACCAATTTGTTATATCACTCTTAATTGATAGTGAAGAATTATTAGCGGAATATGTAATTGATTGCGGCACAATTGAACTAGTTTAATTTTTTATTCTTTTTAGATAAGAACAACAAAAGAAGAGCAAGCAGTCCAACTGATACAATGATTGTAATCAAAAGATGCAAATTAATAGAATTGTCGAAAAAGAAATTAGATATGCCAATAACAAGTAAACAATATAAAATGACCAATGAAGTTGACTGTATATGGGTGTAGCCATATTTCAACAATTTATGATGAAGATGGTTTTTATCAGCAGCAAAAGGGCTGTTTCCCTTGATACCCCTTAAAATAAATACTCTTATTGTATCTAAAAAAGGAAATGCGAATAATGCAAGTATATAAATTGGTTTATTTTCAAAATCATATGACGCATTAAATTTTGAAGACAAAGCCATTGTAGTCGTAAAAGATAAAATAAAGCCTACAACTAATGACCCTACATCTCCCATAAATATTTTTCTTTTACCCTTGCTGATATTAAATCTAAGAAAAGCAAGTAAGCCTCCAATAGTAGCTGAAGCGCTTAATAGTCCAACTACTAATCCTATTTTATAAAAATAATAACAAAGATGACATAAAATGATAATCGCTACAGATGCTGCAAGACCATCTATACCATCAATCAAATTGAAAGAATTAATTACAACAACAAATACGAAAACCGTAAATAAATAAGATATAAAAGTTGAGATTTCATATATACCAAATATTCCATAAAAATTATCAATACGAATATCTGTTAAGACAATAAAAATAAATGCTGATAAAACTTCAGCCATTAATTTTAAAGAAGGAGACAAGCCCATAATATCATCCTTAACACCGGCTGTAAAAAGAATTACAATAGAAGCCGTAATAGATAAGAGAATTGACATATCGTTAGCTGACAGCATAAAGGAACCGAAAAATCCAGACACAAAGAAAGCACCAAACGAAATGCCAAGACCTCCGAGGTGAGGTATACTTGTTTCATGAGAACTTCTTTCATTTGGAGTAGCTGTTAAATTCTTTATCCTACTTATATATACAATCAAAGGAAAAGACCTGTACGAAAGCAAAAATGAAAACAAGAGAATAACTAATGAAAATAACAAGAGATTTTCATTAAAAAAAAGCGACAAGCCGTATATAATTGTACTCAATGTGTACTAAATTAGGTTAAGAATTGATTAAATATAAAAAAAAAATAACAACAAACAAAAACACAAATTTAATAACGAAATGTTAGTAAGCCTAAGAAATATGCAATTATAAATCAGATTTTAACGAGCAGTCATTTAAATTAATTATATTGCTATAATTCTTTTTATTAAATGAAAATTTCCATAATTACTGCAACATTTAACCGCGCACATTTTATAGAATCCTGCATACTCTCAATCTTAAGACAAAAAAATAAAAATATTGAGATTATTATAATTGATGGACTTTCAACAGACTCAACAGATGAAAGATTAAAACCTCTTTTGGAAAAAAATGATAATATCAAATTCTATTCACAGTCTGATTTAGGGATTTATGATGCATTAAACAAAGGAAAAGAGAAAGCCAAAGGAGACATTATAGGTTTTGTTCACTCTGATGATTTTCTATATGATACAGACGTTCTAGAAAAAATTAAGAAAGCATTTATACAGAAAGACATTGACGGTGTTTATGGCGATTTAGAATACGTAGAAAAGATCGACATCAACAAAGTTATAAGGAGTTGGAAGAGCTGTTGTTTTAACAAAAAACTTTTAAGAAAGGGATGGACTCCCCCGCACCCTACTCTATTTCTTAAAAAAGAGGTTTATGAAAAACATGGTGAATTTGATCTTAACTTTAAAATATCAGCAGATTATGATTTTATGTTAAGAGTATTTAAAGATGAAAGCTTAAAAATTCAATACATGCCTAGCGTGATTACTAGAATGAGAGTAGGTGGAGTCAGTAACAAAAACCTTAAAAACATTCTCCTAAAGACTTATGAAGACTACAAAGCAATTCGAAAGAATAAAATTGGAAGCATAGGCACTTTAGTGCGAAAAAACACCTCAAAAATTAAGCAGTTTTTTTAATAATGAAGATCAAGTCTATTTCTCTGGCGTTTCTTTATCTTTTTTACCAAAAAGAAATTTCAAGCCAACTCCAACGTTTATACCATACATAGAATTAAGGTCAAATACACTAGCTTGTCGCGTAAATAATTGAAAATGGATACACTCAGACTTATAATTGTATTTAAATTGTAACCCATTTTTTTCTAATCCACCAAGATGATATCCAAGAATAAACTCGTGTTGTTTCAAAGTCTTATGAAAATCAATCGCAAGTCTTGGCATAGGATACATACCAACTCTGTGCTCAGCAGTTATAGTATATCCATCAGTGTATTTATTCCCAACAATTCCCTTATTAAAAGAACCATTTAATCGAGCGGGGAGTGTAAAAGTATAACTTTCGTTGACAGGGTTGATGATATCTCTTAAGGTATCCAATTCAGCAGTAAAATAACTAGATTCAATATCTGAAAAATCAGAGACTTCCATAGGAACAATAAGATCATTAACTTCAAAACTATATGTGTTTGTTTGTATGCCATCATCCCATTTAATAAAACCTAAATCCTTGACTGAAATAGTGTATTCCCCATCATAAATTTCACCTTCATAATCAAAGCCAACAGAAAAACCTCTACCAGCACTTTTTAATAATTCATTTATACCTTTGAGCTTAACAAGATCGGATCTATTATCAATTATATAACGCACAGGTACACTTTCAATACCTTCTAGGGCCATATCATAGGAAATAGATTGACCATATTCGGCAGATGAAAAGTCTAATTTTGAAAACTCACCAGAAACAAATTGGTGACCTGCAATAAGTGATACTGAAGAAGACAATTGGTCTGTCAGCTTAAAACCTAAGGTAATATCCGAATAATGAAAAAACTTACCCTCTACTGGTGTTAAATCAAAACTCTCACCAGAATAATTAGTGTTGCCATAAAGAGCTAGACGAACAATCTCACCGTCAAATATTCCATAGGAAGTCACATGATTTCCAAATGCTAAACTCAATCCTTTTTTATTTGAAAATTTTATAACATTATTAATGTCAACGTAGAAATAATTTTCATCATCCATATTTCTTAGTATGGCTTGTTTTTGGTCATCGTCGATATAGTCAAAGGAATTGAGTAATGTTTGAGCATCTAATGCCGTATTGTACAATCCAATATCTGAATTCAATTCAACACTATATTTGTCTTGAGCCAGTGAAATAAGCGGCAGTAAAAACAAACTGAATGTTAAGGCTATGTTTTTCATCATCTGTATGTAAAGTGTCTTAAATTTTGAATATATACTATTCTAAAATTGTCTGACTTATTAATTTTTCAAAATTAGCAATCACTGTCATGTCAATAGAATAGTCACTATATAGCTTGACAAATTGTTCGCTAGGCTGTGTGTTTAAAGTAATCTCTATTCCTATTTTTTTTGTTCGAGCTAAAAGCACACTTAAATCTTCGAAAGGAAACTTAAGAACACTATTAGTAGACGCTACTGTTACACCATCAATATCAACCTCACTAGCTCTAACAATATTTTCACTTTCCAACGTTTCTAAAAGTAATCCTGCATTATTCATGAGCTCCATCTTGATTTCAGCATCAAAAGGGAATCCGTTGTTAACTACGATTGTAAATGAACCATCTGTTATAATCTCTGGAACAGACAAACTAACATCAACAGTATCTTTCATTACCATGTTTGACGCTTTCATCGATACAGGTATTTCGATTTGCAACTCTGAACTAACGCCATAGTCAAGATAAATAAAACCATCATTTTGGTTATTATTATCTCCATTCACAACCATTTCAAAATCAAAGGCTATACTATTAGGCTTACTTTCTACAATTTTATCAATATTAGAATTAGATTCGTCAAAAATAATTTCTGTAATTGTTGGAGATACTGGATTAGCAGGATCTAAACTTTCAATTCCTGGTGCTATAGTGAAAGGCGAAGCCAATAATGGACTTTCTAATTCAATAGAAGATGTATTGCTCGAACTCTCAATTTTCATAACATGTAAATCAGCAGCAACACCTAAGTTATTTTCGGTAACCATTTTCACCTCAACAAACTCGAAGTCAATATCACCTTTCAGAGCGCTTAAATCTAAAAATGAGGTTTCTCGACTTTCAGTGATGGTGTCTTGACCCAAGAAGCCCCAAGCTGCTGAAGGCGCTATATTTTCAATAGAAATTGAACTTTCAACACCATCTTCAACAGAAATAGAAACTTGCTCACCGGTAGAATCTATTCTAGCATATGATTCAACATAAATGGTATTGGTTTGATTACCATCTTGACCTGTTAAGTCAAACTCATAATTTGCTAAAGAAATAGTTTCGTTTATGGAACCTTCCGCTGGTATTTCTCTGTAAACTGAAAAAGGCACACCGTTTAGAGTAGCATTAGGAATGTTATATTCAAATTTTAATACACTTTTTAATGTGCTAGTAATATCCATATTAATTTCACCACTACTCATCTTAACTCTATTTAATAAGGCTCCACCTGCATCAAAAACAAATGTAGTATCCTCATTAATCAACTCTTGGCTTGGTAAAATAACATCAGCTTCATCAAAATTAATGTCATTGATAGCAACAAACAAAAGAAGAGAATCCTGAGAAGAAAAATTAAATAAATTATTTTGACTAGGAATATCAACATTGGTAATAGAAACCTCAATCAATCCGTCCAACGTTTTTCCCGATAAATCTTTAGTTTGTGTATCCGTTTGACCAGCAGAAAGATATGGAAAATCAAAATTAATATCTTGTGATTGAGCTTGAACTGTAATATTGATATTGCTTAAATCAAAACTAAATTCATTTTTAATCGCCAACTCTATTGTACCATCAGCAAATGTTATGGAATAAAAATCATCTGTTGCATCGTACTCTAATGTATTTGTGATAACATTTTCAAAAGGGCTATCTAGCGGAAAACCTGCAGAGTTTTGAAGAGTAGCAGGTAAAGCTGCGCCATCAGAAAAAGACACATCATCAATATCCACATTACCTAGGTCTTCTGATCTATTAATTGAAATTGAATTTAGCTCAACAATTTCATCAAAATTATATTCTACCAAATCCTTTTGATAAACAAAAACTAAGCTTTTATCACCAAGTGTATCTATTGAAAGTGTGGTGTCTCCGAGCAAATCATCAAAACTGACACTGCTCGTAGCTATAGGTGCAGAGGCCTCAATATCCCAACTCGGCAATTCATAATCTTCTTTAAAATCACATGAGGAAATTAAAAACACAAACAAAAGTGATGAAACTTGTACTAAGGTCTTCATAAGGTTATAATTTTATGTAAATATATTATGTTTTTTGATTGATTTATAATTTTTGCATAAAAAAAAAGGTTTTAATTGATAAAAAAAACTATGGGCTACATGATTTAACACTATTTTTTGTAAATTTGATAGTGTAGAATTTACAAGAACTTAATCTTAATCTAGAATGAATCCAAAAATCAAACTCTTAATCCTATTTTTTACGTTATATATTTCTAATGATATTCTAGCAATCACTAGCTTAGACTCAGAAGAGGATGAATTCTGTTACGAAATTGATTTTCAGCATCACTGTGATTCTTTCACTTGGATCAACGGAATAACATACACCGTTAGCAATAGTTTTGAAGCCGTTGATGCTATATTTAGCTCTAACAGTTGCGACTCCATCATCACTTTAGACTTAACCATAATTCCGAGTTCTCCATCATTAACATATTATGAAGAAAAATGCGATAGCCACGAATGGAAAGGATCTACTTACAATACAAGCGGAATCTATTACTACTATAACTCTTATGATCAAGGCTGTGGAATAGAAACTCTAGAGTTAACAATAAACAATTCAGCAAACAGTATTGATAATCAAGAGCATTGCGAATCATTTCTTTGGAATGGGACAACATATACCGAAAGTGGAACTTACAACTTTATCACTTCTAGTTCTGATGGCTGCGATTCAACAGCCACTTTAAACCTCACGATTATTGATTCACCACTATCAACAACAAGCATATCAGCATGCCAAGAATACGAATGGAACGGAACAAACTATACAGAAAGCGGAACATACGACGCCATATTTTCTAATTCTGAAGCCTGCGACAGCACAGCTAGGCTAATACTACAATTAGACGAGCACTCATACGCTGTTGACATTCAAGAACACTGCTCACCTTTTACATGGGTAGACGGCGTAACATATACAGAAAGTAACTCTGAAGCTACATACACTCTTACAAATGCCATCGGCTGTGACTCAATAATAACTTTAAACCTAACCATTTCGGAAGACTTAAACTTTCCGGCAGATACTATTGAATCATGCAATTCTTTTTATTGGAATGGAACAACATATAATTCAAGCGGTACATACACATTTACTAACGAAAGCGGATGTATCAACGAAACTTTAAATCTAACAATTCTCGAAAACAGCTATTC
The DNA here is from genome assembly GCA_029248105.1 of Flavobacteriales bacterium. NCBI lineage: Bacteria > Pseudomonadati > Bacteroidota > Flavobacteriia > Flavobacteriales > Flavobacteriales bacterium. The sequence continues at coordinate 14,615 of JAQWJZ010000045.1, read as the reverse complement.
GATAGACTCGCAAACACACTGCGAATCTTTCATGTGGCTAAATGGCATAACATATTCAGAAGATAATAACTCTGCGAGTATCATTTTAGACGCTGCTAATGGCTGTGATTCAGTAATTACCCTAAACCTAGATATTCTCGAAACCTCTCTTAATACTATTTCTGACACTGCGTGTAACAGCTATACTTGGAATGAAACAACATATACTACTAGCGGTATATACGAAGAAGTATCCACAGCTAGTAATGGATGTGATAGCTTGATAACTCTAAATTTAATTGTCAGAGAAATTTCAAATGTTTTTGACTTCCAGATTCAATGTCAATCATTCACTTGGATTGATGGAATTACATATGATGAAAGTAATAATTCAGCCACCTATACTCTTACAGATTCCTTTGGCTGTGACTCAATTGTCAATCTTGACTTAACAATCATGGACAATTTCAGCTCATCAAACGACACTGTCGAAGCTTGTAATAATTTCAGTTGGAATGGCAGCGTATATGATGCTAGCGGAACGTATATTTACAACAGCCCTAACGGATGCATTAAAGACACATTACATTTACAAATCATCAACAATAGTTACACTATTGATACACAAGAGCATTGTGGCTCATACACTTGGACTGATGGTGTAACTTATTTTGAGAGTAACAATACTGCGACCGTAATTTTTGACTCTTCAAATGGATGTGACTCAATCATTACACTAAACCTAACCCTTTTAGATACCTCAATAACTACAACGAATATAACCGCCTGTGAAGAATATGTCTGGAACGGAACAACCTATTCAGAAAGTGATATTTATGAAGAAATATTCACTAGCACTAATGGATGTGATAGCCTTAGTAGGCTAGACTTAACCATAAGAGGAATATCAAATGTTATAGATTTTCAAGAACATTGTGGAGAATTTACTTGGATTGATGGAATTACGTACGATGAGAGTAATAATGAAGCGACCTATATACTTGCCGATTCATATGGATGTGATTCAATTGTTACACTTTCATTAGAAATTAATGAAATCACTAATATAACTTACGATACCGTTTCTGTTTGTGAAGCATATGAATTCTATGGAATAACATACGATACAAGCGGAACATATACTATTTTACAAGACAATAATAACAGTTGCCAAAAGACTATTCTTGAATTATCTGTATTCAACACAGTATTTACTTCTGAATATATAACAGCATGCCAAACATTTGAATGGAATGGAGAAGCTTATAATGAAAGTGGCACATATACCCAAACGCTATCAACTACCAATGGATGTGATTCCATAGTATCCCTTAACCTTACTGTAAACAACGGCTCAACTAGTTCTACTACTAGCATAACCGCTTGCAACAATTATACATGGAATGGAACAACTTACAATGAGAGCGGAACTTATACAATCAACTTCAATGAAGAATCAGAGTGCGATTCTACAGCTATATTAATCTTAAATATTAACAATAGTTCTGCTCCTGCAAACGATACCGTAACAGCCTGTGACAACTACAGTTGGAATGGTGAAACATACACCGAAAGCGGAATATACACCTATAGCTCAAACAATACTGAAGGTTGTGATTCATTAGCTACACTATTCCTCACAATAAATAATTCTTATCAATCAACAGAAGATATAACAGCCTGCGATAGTTACGATTGGAATGGCAGTACTTTCACAGAAAGCGGTGAATATTCATTCGTAAGCACCAATCAAGCAGGCTGTGATTCAACACTGATTTTAGAACTGGCTATTAATAATACAGAAGTTTATGAAAATGATATCGAAATCGCAGAAGGAGAATCCATAACTATTGGTAATCAAACCTATGACGAAACGGGCATATATACCGATTCGTTACTCAGCATTAACGGCTGTGATAGCATCATAATAACTAACTTGACGATTATTCCTAAATCATATAACTGCAATAGTAATTTTGACTGTACAGACCCTGGAGATGGTACAGGATATTTTCAAACTCTTGAGGCGTGTATAGAAAATTGCGTTACATCTGTAGTAGAAAATGAAAGTTTTAATTTCAACATTTATCCAAATCCATTTAGTAGTGAAACAAACTTAGAATTTCAAAACTCTAACAGAGAAAAACTCATTATTAGAGTCATAGATATTAGAGGAAGAATATTACGGGAATATAAAAATGTGACTTCCAATCATTATATTATTAAAAAAGAATCTTTAACCAAAGGCATGTACTATATTCAAATTGAATCGAAAAGTAAGGTTGTGCAAAAGCCTATTGTTATCGAGTAGAACAGTAAACAATATAACCTCATAAGCCTCGTTGATATAACGAGGCTTTTTTTTACCCCCTCCCTAAAAGACATGAAAACAATATATCTAGCCCTTTTACTAATTAGTTATTCCCTCAATAGTCAAGCACAAGAAAGAGGACAAGACAAAGGAACTCCAAATACACAGTTAATTATTAATAACGACACATTAAATAAATCCGATGAAAATGGGAAACTTCAAGGAAAATGGGAACGTACACATGCTGACGGTAGCTTCAAATGTAAAGGCGTTTATAAAGATGGCTATAAAGAAGGCTACTGGGAAAGAAAGTGGCCAAATGGCAATTGGAGATATCAGATAAATATGTCTGATGGATACCGAAATGGCAATTGCAAATTTTTCTACCAGAATAGGAAACTAAAGAGTGAAGGAAATTATGAAATGGGAAAAGAAGAAGGTCTAATAGTCACCTATTTTGAAAATGGCAATAAAGAATCTGAAGAGAATTTTAAAAATGGAATACTTAATGGGGACTGCAAATATTATGACGAAAACACAAACCTTCTTCGAGAAGGTGCTTTTTTAGAAAATGAACGAGATGGGACATGGAATTTTTATTCCCAAAAAACATCTAAACTAAATTCTCAAATAACAATAGTGGAATACGATAAAGGACAAGTGCTAAGCACTAAAATTTCAGCATACTAAGACAAACCTGCCAAATTTTCATAAAAATAATCTTGAAACAATCCCATTAAACTAACTTTGTCAGTTCGTTAAGTATGGCATAATTATTGCCGTTTACTTTAAAAAAACACTATAATCTGATGGCAAAAAAAGGCAACATTAATGTACAAACGGAAAACATTTTCCCAATAATTAAACAATTTTTATACTCTGACCATGAAATCTTTTTAAGGGAATTGGTGTCCAACGCTGTGGACGCAACTCAAAAAGTAAAAACACTAAAATCTATTGGTGAATTAAAAACCGATGTGAATAAATTAGGCGTAGAGGTTATAATTGACAAAAAGAAGGAAACCTTAATTATAAGAGATAACGGTATAGGAATGACCGAAGAAGAAGTAGACAAATACATTAACCAGATTGCTTTTTCAGGAGCTGAAGAGTTTGTAAACAAATACAAAGATGCAGATGCCAAAAACTCAATTATTGGGCATTTTGGATTAGGTTTTTACTCTTCATTTATGGTTTCAAAAGAGGTTGAAATCATCACAAAAAGTCAGAAACCAAATAGCAAAGCTGTAAGGTGGGTATGCGACGGCTCGCCAAATTATACCATTGAAGAAACCACTAAAAAAACCAAAGGAACTGACATCATATTACACATTGACGAGGAATCCAAAGAGTTTCTTGAAGAAGGAAGAATAAATGGGATACTCAATAGATATTGTAAATTTCTTCCCGTAGAAGTGAAATTCGGAACAAAAACCATTTCTGTAGACGATCCTAAAGGTGAAAAAGATGATAAAGGCGAAATAAAACAAGTTGAAAAAGAAGTTGATAACATTATCAATAACACTAAACCAACTTGGACAAAAGCACCTCAAGATCTAAAAGAAGAAGATTATTCCAACTTTTATAGAGAATTATATCCTACTGAATTTAACGATCCTATTTTCAATATTCACCTCAATGTTGATTATCCGTTTAATTTGACCGGAATTTTATATTTCCCAAAACTCAAAAATAATTTAGAGGTACAGAAAAACAAAATAAATCTTTACAGCAATCAAGTATTTATTACTGACAATGTAGAAAATATAGTACCTGAATTTTTGACCCTTTTACATGGTGTAATTGATTCACCTGACATACCATTGAATGTATCACGTTCCTATTTACAAGCAGACGGAAATGTCAAGAAAATATCAAAATACATCACTAAAAAAGTTGGGGATAAACTCAACTCTATGTTCAAAAACGATAGAGAGGATTTTGAAAAAAAATGGGACGACATTAAAGTATTTATTGAATATGGAATGCTTACAGAAGATAAGTTTTTTGAAAAAGCTAAAGACTTTAGCCTTTATAAAAACACAGATGGTAAATACGCTACATTTAACGAAATGATTGACCGAATCAAAGACAATCAAACCAACAAAGATGGAAAGACAATTATTCTATATACTCACAATAAAGACGAACAAGATAGCTTCATTAATAGTGCACTAGAAAAAAATTATGAAGTACTTGAACTAGAAGGCCCATTAGTAAGTCATCTTATATCCAAGTTAGAATCTGAAAATAGTAATGTTCAATTTGCAAGAGTTGATGCTGATACTATTGAAAAAATTATTGAGAAAGAGGATAAAACACCATCTCTTTTGAGTGAAGACGAAGAAAAAACACTAAAAGAAATCGTTGAAAAAAAGATAGATGACAAAAAATTTAATGTTCAAATTGAAAGTCTGTCGACTACTGACACCCCTTTCATCATAACACAAAGTGAATTTATGCGAAGAATTAAAGAACAGCAGCAACTTTCTGGCGGTATGAATGTTTTTGGTGAACTACCAGAGAGCTATAATTTGGCAGTAAATTCAAACCATCCTATTATGAGTCAATTAATAAACGAAAGTGATGAAAATAAACAATCTGAGCTTGTCAGTCAAATTCTTGATTTAGCATTGTTATCACAAGGACTACTAAAAGGTAAAAATCTTACAAAGTTTATCTCCAGAAGTGTATCAATGATTAACATTAAAAGCTAAAGTTCTAGTTCATAACTTGCGTTGAAGCCGTAAGCTTATTGACTAAAGATATTTTTTTGTTGGTGTTTAAACACCTATATTTGTACTTTAATCAATTAACCCGAGTTTATGAGATTATTATTGATTTCTTTATTGATTTTTGTGAGCATAAGCTCTCATAGCCAAATTGTTATTAATGAGTATTCTGCTGCCAATTTTGATGATTTCGCCGACAACTATGGTGATAATGAAGACTGGTTCGAACTATATAATTCCTCAGCGGCAACAATAAATCTTAATGGATATTATTTGAGTGATAAAGAAGATAATCTCACCAAATGGCAATTTAGCTCAGATGTTAACATCAATCCTAACGAGCACCTAATAGTATTTTGCTCTGGTAGAAATGAAATAAATGGTAATAATATACACACAAGTTTCAAACTTCATCAAACAAAAAATAATGAATGGATTATTCTAACTGATCCAGACGGATTAACAGTTGTTGACTCAGTATTTATTAAACCATGCCTAACCAATTCTTCTAGAGGCAGAATGAACTATACTGACGACACCAAAGCTGTCTTCACTAACCCTACACCAGGCGCAATAAATACCAATGGTTTCGTAGACTATAGCTCTACGCCGACATTTAATCCAATAGCTGGAATACATGCAGCTCCGATTAATGTCAGTATTACAGCAGACCCAGGAAATACCATTTATTACACTACAGACGGTAGCCTTCCTGACGATTCGGACAACCTTTACAATGGACCAATAGCTATAAATAACACCACTGTATTAAAAGCTGTTGCGTATAGCAATGATCCCGATATTCTTCCAAGCTTTATGGAATACGGCACCTATTTTATTGGAGTATCACACAGTATGAAAATACTATCTATTTCAGGCAGAGAATCTGACAATCTAGCTAACCCTGAGCTTTATGAATTAATAGCGGGAGGGCAACAAATAGAACCTAATGGAACTTTTGAAATTTATAATTCTGATGGAAGCTTGTTTGATAAAGCTAGAGGAGAGTTCAATGAACATGGGAACGATTCATGGGCTTATGCACAAAGAGGATTCGACTATATTACTAGAGATCAATTTGGCTACAATTACGCCATAAAAGGAGAGGTATTTAATGACATTGATAGGGATCGATTCCAACGATTCATAGTCAAATGTGCAGCTAATGACAACTATCCATTTTCTTATGGCAGCTCTGGAGCGCACATCAGAGATGCTTATGTTCAATCCCTTTCTCAAGTCGCTAATCTAAGGTTAGACGAACGCTCCCATGAATCTTGTGTTATGTATCTTAACGGAGAATACTGGGGGGTTTATGAACTGAGAGAAAAAGTTGACGATTTAGATTACACTGACATCCATTACGATCAAGATTCAGTAGCGTTTCTCAAAACATGGGGAGGCACGTGGGTAGATGTTCTTACTGATGATCAAGACCCAAATACGGTTGTAAATAGCTGGGATGATATTAGAAACTACATTACTGGTAACGATATGGCTATTCAGGCTAACTATGATTACGCTAAGGACCGTTATAATGTTGGGAGTTTGATAGATTATTATATCCTTAATTCTTACACTGTAAATGCAGATTGGCTCAATTGGAATACGGCATGGTGGAAAGGTCTTGAAGAAGACGGAGACAAAAAGAAGTGGCGATATGCTCTATGGGACATGGATAACACCTTTGATCATGGCGCAAATTATACTAACATTCCAAACACTGATCCCGATGCAGATCCTTGTGATGCTGAAACTTTAGGAAATATAGGAGGTCAGGGACATATCCCGATATGGAATGCTTTAATTCAAAATGAAGAATTCTTTGACGACTATATCAATCGCTGGTCTAATCTTTCCAATTCCTATTTATCCTGTGAATTTATGATTCAACACTTGGACAGTCTTATTGGAATAATAGAGCCTGAAATGCAAGACCAAATAGACACTTGGGGCGGAACATATAATGAATGGATGGACAATGTAAATTTCATGAAGGATTTCATGAATGAACGCTGCACCTTTCTAAACGCTGCCATAGTAGACTGTTATGATGTTGAAGGACCATTTGATGTAACCATAGTTATAGAGGGTATAGGAGAAGTTGATTTCAACAATTTTTTCGATATAAATCAAACAAACACACCATTTAGCGGAGAATATTTTGGAGGAATCGATATTGATTTTAGCGTAGCAAACGGAAACTTCTCTTATTATGAAATTGTGAGTAATGAAAATTACAATTATAACGAAACAGATACTGATTTCTCTCTAGAATTACAAGGAGATATTACTATCATTTTCTATTTTGACGCTAACGAAATCACATTTTTAGTTGAGCCAACTGGGTCAGGAAATATATCAATCGATGGCACATCAATTACTTCGTTCCCTTATACTCAAAGTTATATTGACAACTCAAATGTTATGCTTGGTGCTCAACCTAATTTAGGATGGGAAATGGGATATTGGAGCAGTACAAATCACTCCTTTTCACCAACAACAACAGATGAAAATGTAAATATAATTGCTAATAGCTCTGACACTGTAGTCTTACATTTAAATCAACAAACCTTTGATATTACCTACATTCTTGAGCCATCAAACGCTGATATTGAATTTTTAATCAATGGAAACAATATATCAACTTTTCCCTATACAACAACAGAGTTTTACGGCACCAATATTAGCTTAGAAGCTAAATCCAATATCAATTGGGAATTTTTATATTTCACTTCTAATAATGGAGGGTATATTTCTGGACAATCTATATCCCCTTTGCAAGGGTTTAGCGTAAACAAATCTGATACTATAACTATTTATTACGATGCTAATATTTTTTATGACGTCAGTTATCAAGTTTTTCCCGAAGGAAGTGGTCAAATTAGAGCACAAAATATTAATGTTGAAGATTCGACAATAACTTATCCATACATGGAAAATGTTAACCTTGAGGCGATACCTACTAACGGATGGAGATTCTCTCATTGGGATTATCAGAATAATAAAATCAATCCTGATGAAAACGCAGTATATTCTAACTTTACAGTAGAATCACCAGATGCAATTCGTGCAAACTTCAAAGAGTTATTTGAAGTATTTGTGCCAAACTCATTTACGCCTGCAAATGACGACAACATGCACAATACATTCGAAGTGTCTATTTTTTCAATAGAAGGGGTAAATTATGAATTTGAAGTATTTAATCGTTTTGGCGAATCTATTTTTTATAGCAATGACGAAACTATTTCTTGGGACGGCTCTTACAAAAATGGAGGTCAAGTGCCATCTGGAGTTTATATCTATACGATAACCGTTGAATCTCTTATGACTGGTAAAACTTTTCAAAAAAAGGGTTCAATAACACTATTAAGATAGATTATTACATTTGCTGAATGAGCAAATTACTTTTATCTGTAAAGTACCTTAAATATCTTTTTTTAAGTACAACTAAGCATGGCGTACATTCCCCATTTATTTATGACTTGGTGACGAAAGTATTCAATGATAAAGGTCATAAAAAAGAGTACGAAAAAATCCATCAGATAAAAGATACAAACCTTTCCTACCCAAACGTAAAGCGTTTAAAATTAATATATAGAATAACGAACTATCTGCAATCCATAAATCTATTAGAAATAGGGAATTCTAAAGAGCTCGAACCCTTATTTCTAACCAATACTCAAACTAAAGTTAATGTATCTTACTTTAAAACAGTTCCAACAATGGAGTCCGAGCTAGGCACAAGACGTAGCAGCCTAACGAAGAAGTTTGACTTTATATTTTTAAAGCCTCAAATTCATGAAGAAAAAATAATAGATAATTTTGAAAATTGTCTGAAATACACACACAATAATAGTGTTATGATCATAAGCAATATCCACAAGTCACAAGAAATGGAAAAAGCTTGGAATCAAATAATAAAACATAAAGAAGTTAAGGTAAGTGTTGATTTATTTTACACAGGTATCATGTTTTTTAGAAAAGAGCAAGTCAAAGAAAATTTTATCATTCGTTTTTAACTAACTTTACACCAACTATGGCAGTTATTGAAATTGAAAATATAGCACGACACTTTTTTGTGGGTAATGAAACCATTAAAGCCCTAAAGAAAATTGATATCTCTATTGAAAAAAATGAATTTGTTGCTTTAATGGGACAATCTGGTTCTGGCAAATCTACATTAATGAATATTCTTGGCTGTTTGGATACACCAACAAATGGAAATTACCATTTAGCTAATAAAAATGTTAGTCAATTAAATGACAATAGCCTTGCCGAAATCAGAAATAAAGAAATCGGTTTTGTCTTTCAAAGTTTTAACCTACTACCAAAATCTACTGCCCTAGAAAACGTGATGCTGCCACTAATATATTCAGGTTATGACAAAAAAGAGAGGGTAGAAAAAGCACTAACCGCACTCAAAAAGGTTAATCTATCCGACAGAGTCAATCATAGACCGAATGAATTATCAGGAGGACAAAGACAACGTGTTGCTGTTGCCAGAGCCCTAGTTAACAATCCATCCATAATTCTAGCAGATGAACCCAAAGGAAATCTTGATAGTGCTACTTCTGAAGAAATAATGGCTCTTTTTAAAGATATTCATAAAAATGGCAACACCATAATTATTGTAACACATGAGGAAGATATCGCTCAATATGCCCATCGTATAATAAGGCTAAGAGATGGGGAAATAGAAAGTGATAAAATTAATAAATCACCAAGGGAATAAGTTTAAGAAATGAAGATTTATACTAAAAAAGGAGATAAAGGAACTACCCAGCTAATAGGTGGAAAAAGAGTGCCTAAAAACAACTCTAGAATTGAAGCTTACGGCACTATTGACGAGCTTAATTCTTATATTGGACTAGTAAGGGATCAAGAAATTGACAAACAATCATTTGAAATGTTAGTTGAGACCCAAGACAGACTATTTACCATAGGAGCTCTACTAGCCAATGAAGGTGCTTCAAACAAAATGAAACTTCCTCTCATTGAAGAAAAGGATATTGACATTTTAGAGCAAGAAATTGATAAAATGAATGAAGAATTACCAGAGATGAAATCCTTTATTTTACCTGGCGGACATACCACCGTATCTTATTGTCACATTGCTCGATGTATATGCCGTAGAGCTGAGCGTTTAGTAGTTGATTTACCAGAAACAACACTTCAATACGATTTAATTCTCAAATATCTCAACCGATTATCTGATTATCTTTTTGTTTTGAGCCGTTTTCTCACTAAAAAATTAAACGCTGAAGAGATACCTTGGAAGCCTAGAATGTAAAAAAAACATTGTCTATTTGACTAAAAAAATTACATTTGCAAAAAATATTTAAGGTTATGTATTGGACATTAGAATTAGCATCAAAACTAGAAGACGCACCTTGGCCAGCTAATAAAGATGAGCTTATTGATTTTGCAATTCGCTCTGGAGCACCTATGGAAGTCGTAGAAAATCTTCAAGAATTAGAAGATGATGGTGAAATGTTTGATTCTATAGAAGATATTTGGCCAGATTACCCAGATAAAGACGACTTCTTCTTCAATGAAGATGAGTATTAAAATTTTAAGCTGCAATTTTGCAGCTTTTTTTTATGCAAAAAGTCAAGGGTATCTCTTAAAAAAGTAAATTTGCTAATCCATAATTTAACAGCATAATTTTAAGCGATGGGACTATTCGATTTTACAACAAAACTTTTTGGTAACAAATACGATAAAGATTTAAAGGAAATAAATCCTATCATTGATAAAATTAAAGCGGTTTATCCTTCTATTCAATCGCTATCCAATGATGAACTAAGAAGTAAAACTGAATCGTTTAAAAAACAGATTAAAGACGCTTCCTCAAATCTTCAAAGTGAAATAGAACTGTTGACAGAAAAAGCTGAAAACACAGATGTTGAACTGCAAGAAAAAGAAGATTTATATGCACAGATAGACAAATTAGAAAAAGAGATTGTCAGCACTACTGAAGAAACTCTGAATGAAATTTTAGCTGAAGCCTTTGCTGTAGTTAAAGAAACAGCTTACAGGTTTTCGCAAGGAAATATCATTGTAACTGCCAATGATTTTGATAAAGATTTAGCCGCTGAGTATAACAACGTTGAAATTAATGGAAATCAAGCCACATTCTACAACAAATGGATTGCCGCAGGTAATGAAATAGAATGGAATATGGTTCACTATGACGTTCAACTCATAGGTGGGTATGTTCTTCATTCTGGTAGAATAGCAGAAATGCAAACTGGAGAGGGAAAAACTTTATCGGCTACCCTACCTGTATATTTAAATGCGCTTGCTGGTAAAGGAGTTCACCTTGTAACAGTTAATGACTACCTAGCTAAAAGAGACTGTGAATGGATGGGGCCTATTTATCAATTTCACGGCTTAACAATCGACTGTGTTGACAGACACCAGCCTAACTCTGAAGAAAGAAGAAAAGCCTATATGGCAGACATTACATACGGTACAAATAACGAGTTTGGCTTTGACTACCTTAGAGATAATATGGCGAGAAGACCACAGGATTTGGTACAAAGACCTCACAACTATGCTATTGTGGATGAGGTGGACTCTGTCCTTATTGATGACGCTCGTACTCCCCTGATCATTTCAGGACCGACTCCAACAGGAGATAAACACGAATTTAACGAACTAAAACATAAAATAAGTTCTTTAGTAGATGCTCAAAAGAAGTTTATAAATACCGTTTTGGCAGACGCTAAAAAACAGATAAACGAAGGCAATGATAAAGAAGGAGGCTTCAAGCTATTGAGAGCATATCGAGGACTTCCAAAGAATAAAGCACTTATCAAATATTTAAGTGAAGATGGTGTAAGAACACTGCTCCAAAAAACAGAAAACTTCTACATGCAAGACCAAGGTAAAGAAATGCCTAAGGTCGACGAAGACCTCTTTTTTGTAATTGATGAACAACATAATGCCATTGAACTAACGGATAAAGGTATAGATCTCATAACTAGCAATTCTGACGACAGCAACTTTTTTATAATGCCTGATGTTGGTGCCGAAATTGCAGTATTAGAAAAATCAGACTTAAATGAAAAAGAGAAGCTCGTAAAAAAAGACGAGCTAATGAGAGATTATTCCATAAAAAGTGAAAGAATCCACTCTGTTAATCAACTGCTAAAAGCTTATACACTTTTTGAGAAAGATGTTGAGTACGTTTTGATGGATAACAAAGTAAAAATTGTTGATGAACAAACAGGTCGTATTATGGATGGAAGACGTTATTCTGATGGACTTCACCAAGCAATAGAAGCTAAGGAAAACGTAAAAATAGAAGCTGCAACCCAAACCTTTGCAACAATCACATTACAAAACTACTTCAGAATGTACAACAAACTGTCTGGTATGACAGGTACAGCCGAAACTGAAGCTGGAGAATTTTGGGACATCTACGAATTAGATGTTATTGTAATTCCTACAAATCGCCCTATCCAAAGAGATGATAGAGAAGATAAAGTATATAAAACTGCTAGAGAAAAATACAATGCTGTTATTGATGAGGTTGTTGAGCTAAGTCATCAAGGAAGACCTATTCTAGTAGGAACTACATCGGTAGAAATCTCAGAATTACTGAGCAGACTACTTAAAATGAAAAACATAAAGCACAATGTTCTTAATGCAAAACTTCATCAGAAAGAAGCTGACATTGTTGCTGAAGCGGGTAAAGCGGGTAATGTAACCATAGCTACCAATATGGCAGGTCGTGGTACGGACATCAAACTTAGTGATGAAGTCAAAGGCAATGGAGGTTTAGCAATTATAGGTACTGAACGCCACGATTCTAGACGTGTCGACAGACAACTTAGAGGTCGTGCCGGTCGTCAAGGAGATCCAGGTTCGTCACAATTTTTTGTGTCTCTAGAAGATAACCTTATGCGTCTGTTTGGTTCTGATAGAATCGCTAAAATGATGGATAGAATGGGCTTGGAAGAAGGCGAAGTTATTCAACATTCTATGATAACCAAGTCAATAGAGCGTGCCCAAAAGAAAGTTGAGGAAAATAACTTTGGCATAAGAAAGCGATTGCTAGAGTATGATGATGTAATGAACGCTCAGAGAACCGTTATTTACAAGAAAAGAAAACACGCTCTATTTGGCGAACGTTTGGCTGTCGATATTGATAATATGATATACGACACATCAGAATCTATAGTTAATGAATATCAAAGTGCACAAGACTTTGAAGGGTTTAAGTTAGAATTAATTCGTTTTTTGAGTATAAGTTGCCCTGTTGATGAATCAGAATTTAAATCATTGAAATCTGAAGAGTTAACCGAAAAAGTATATCAAAATGCTATAACAAACTATAAGGCGAAGTCTGAAGTAATATCACAAAAGACTTATCCTGTCATTAAAGATGTTTATGAGAATCAATCGGCAACATATCAAAATATTGTCATTCCATTTACAGATGGCCTAAAGACACTGCAAGTAGTCACCAACCTTAAAGAAGCGTTTGATTCTGAAGGAGGAAATATCCCTCTATCGATTGAAAAAGGGGTTAGCTTAGCCATTATTGATGACTCTTGGAAAGAAAACCTTAGAGAGCTAGATGACTTGAAGCAATCGGTTCAGAATGCCACCTACGAGCAAAAAGATCCACTACTTATTTATAAGTTTGAGTCTTTCAATTTGTTCAAGCAGATGATTGAGAAAATTAATAAAGATATCGTATCATTTTTGATGAAGGCCAACCTACCTGAACAAACGTCTGTAAAACAAGAACAAAATGTAGCAAGAGAAAAATTGCAAACCGGTCGTCAAGACATAGGTGGCAATTCAAGAAACGCTCCAAAAAAACAAGCCAATGTTCAGCCAGTAAGAGTCGAGCAAAAAGTAGGAAGAAATGAACCTTGCCCTTGCGGAAGTGGAAAGAAGTTCAAACAATGTCACGGAAAGTAGAACTAAGCCAGTTCTTTTTTCCAACGCATATAACCTACAAAGGACATAACAAAGTAAACAACCGTTAGTCCAGAGTAATAATCCAGTCCCTTGCTATAATACAATGTGATAGTCAGACCATTAATGACAATCCAATACACCCAAGCTGAAAGTACTTTTTTTGCTTCAAGATAGGTTGCTAAAAAACTGAATATAGTTGTGAAAGCATCGAGATAAGGCTTGTCTGCATCGGTGTAAGTATCGAAAAACCATGCCAAAATTAAAGCCAATATTGAAGCAGTAGAAATACTGTAAATATGAAACGTAAGACCTTTATCACTAACCTTAAGGTAATTGGTTTCACTTAAATTATCCGTATTTTTGCTAGACCATAGATAAAAGCCATAGAATCCCATAACTACATAATACGAATAAAGTATAGCCTCTGAATATAACTTAGAATGATAAAACAGAAAAATACTCAATGCCGAGCCAACAATACCAAATAGCCAACACAAAATATTCTGTTTGATTAATAAAACAAGATAGACCAATCCAAATACAACGGATAATATTTCAAGAATTAAATAAAAATTCAAAGCAAATACTTAAAGTTATGAATGTAAAAGTAGAACTAAAAAATGGATATTTTAAATCTAATCTTTGTTTAAAAG
>JAQWJZ010000044.1 GCA_029248105.1 Flavobacteriales bacterium | reverse complement strand
AAAAACGGACCAGTAGAAGTACTGATCCGTTTTATTTAGTAGCGAGGGCAGGACTCGAACCTACGACCTTCGGGTTATGAGCCCGACGAGCTACCAACTGCTCCACCTCGCGATGTGAGGGCAAATATACACTAAATACTTTTTTAGACTATTAAAAATGACTTTTTTATCGGCTACTAAAAAGTGTACTTTTGCACACCTATGATTTCAGCCAATAACATATCGGTATATTTTGGAGGTCAAGAACTTTTTGACAACGTTTCTTTTATGGTCAACAAGGGCGACCGCATTGGATTAGTAGGAAAGAATGGCGCAGGGAAGTCCACTTTGTTGCGTATTCTCTCTGGTGAGCAGTCGCCCAACGAGGGTAGTATTTCTACGCCTAACGAATCCACTTTAGGTTATTTGCGTCAAGATTTAGAATTTGAAGAGGGCAGAACGGTACAAGAAGAAGCCGAATTAGCTTTCAAAGAAATAAAGGAATTGGAGCAAAAAATAAATGCCATTAACTTTGAGATGAGCCAACGTACGGATTACGAAAGTGATGCCTACATGCAGCTCATCACCGATTTAAATGAATTGAACGAGCGCTTTGGTTTATTGGGCGGTTATACTATACAGTCTGATATGAGTCAAGTTCTTTTGGGTTTAGGCTTTCAGTTGGATGATTTTTCTCGACAGACTAATGAGTTTAGCGGTGGTTGGCGTATGCGATTGGAACTAGCCAAAATACTGTTGAGTAAACCCGATGTATTATTACTTGATGAGCCTACCAACCACCTCGATATTGAGTCAATAGTATGGTTAGAAGGTTGGCTAAAAAGTTATGCTGGGGCAGTAGTTTTGGTATCGCACGACAGAACATTTTTAGATGCGGTAACTAACAGGACAATAGATTTAATACTGGGGAAAGCCAACGACTATAAAGCAAGTTACAGCAAGTATGTAGAATTGCGAAAAGACCGACAAGAAAAACAAATACAATCCAAAAAGAATCAAGATAAAGAGGTTAAGCAGACAAAGATGCTGATTGAGAAGTTTAGAGCTAAGAAAAGTAAGGCTGCTTTTGCTCAGAGTCTGATTAAGAAGCTGGATAAAATGGACGTTATAGAGGTAGAACAGGACGAGACGGCTAGCATGCATTTTAAGTTTCCCCCTGCGCCTCACTCTGGAAAAGTAACTCTAAAGGTTAATAATGTTGCCAAAAGTTACGATGAATTAGAAGTTTTAAAAGGCATAAATCTTTTGTTAGAAAGAGGGGAGAAAATTGCTTTTGTTGGTAAAAACGGAGAGGGAAAAACAACCCTTGCTAAAGTCATTGTTGACGCTATTTCATATGAAGGAGATGTAGAATATGGTCATCAGGTTAAGATGGGCTATTACGCTCAAAACCAATCCGAACTGCTAGATGAGAATAAGACTATTATTGAAGTCATAGAGGATGCCGCAGACGAACAAAGCAGGCCTAGAGTAAGAGATATGCTAGGTTCGTTCTTGTTTAGTGGAGATGCCGCACAAAAGAAGGTAAAAGTACTATCGGGAGGGGAGAGAGCTAGAGTGGCACTATGCAAATTGTTGTTAGAGCCTGTCAATCTGCTGATAATGGATGAGCCTACCAATCACTTGGATATGGTTTCTAAAGATATTTTGAAGAAAGCGCTCAACAAATACGACGGTACACTTATTATCGTTTCTCACGATAGGGATTTCTTACAAGGTTTAACCCAGAAGGTCTATGAGTTTAAAGAGCAAAACATAAAAGAGCATTTGGGCGATATTCACGACTTTTTGAATGCCAAAAAGGTGGCCGACTTTAAGCAATTTGAGTTGGAGAATAAGCAAAAGGCAACGACTAAAAAAACTCAGGATTCAGAAAATAAAATTAGTTATCAGGAACGCAAACAACTAGATAAAGACATTAAGAAAACATCCAATAAAGTCAAAAGTCTTGAGCGTTCGGTAGAGGCTTTAGAAAACGAACTCAAAGAATTGGATACCGAATTGGCACAGCCAGACCGATACAAAGAGTTATCTTCGCAGGCAGGATTCTTCGAATCTTATCAAGACAAGCAAAAGCAATTGGAACAACATATGATGGAGTGGGAAGAGCAACTGGAATTGCTAGAAAAATTAAAACAACAACGAGAGAACCTCTAAGATGGAGCACAAAGCAGGATATGTCAATATTATTGGAAACCCTAACGTAGGGAAGTCCACACTAATGAATGCTTTGGTGGGAGAGCGTTTGTCCATTATCACTTCAAAAGCACAGACGACACGACACCGTATTTTAGGAATCGTAAATGACGAGGAGCATCAGATTATTTTTTCTGATACTCCGGGTGTTATGCAACCAGCCTACAAGCTGCAAGAGAATATGATGGACTTTGTTCATAGTGCTTTTCAAGATGCTGACATTCTTGTTTACATGGTAGAAACAGGAGAGAAAGGACTAAAAGATGAGAAGCTTTTTGAACGTTTGAAAAATACCGATTTACCTGTTTTACTCTTGCTTAACAAAATTGATGCCGTAGAACAAGACTTCGTTAAAGAGCAAATTTTATTTTGGAAAGACCTTTTGCCCAATGCCGAGATACACCCTATATCGGCACTCAACAAATTCAATCTGGATTTGGTCATGTCACGTATAAAAGCCTTGCTGCCAGTATCGCCACCATATTTTGAGAAAGACGCTCTAACCGATAAGTCCGAGCGTTTTTTTGTGAGCGAAACCATAAGAGAAAAGATACTTAAGTACTACAAAAAGGAAATTCCTTATTCGGTTGAAATTGAGGTCGAGGAGTTTTTTGACGAGGAAAAGATAATAAAGATTAGAGCCATTATCTTTGTGGCAAGAGAGTCTCAAAAAGGAATTATTATAGGACACAAAGGAAGAGCCTTGAAAAAAGTAGGTACTTTGGCTCGAAGAGATATGGAAACCTTTTTTCAGAAAAAGATATTTTTAGATTTGTATGTCAAGGTCAATAAAGATTGGCGTAATGACGATAATCAGCTGAAGCGATTTGGCTATAACAACCAATAAAAATGGGAAACATTGTAGCAATAGTAGGTCGGCCTAATGTAGGTAAATCCACCTTTTTCAATAGGTTGATACAAAAGCGACAAGCCATAGTCGATTCTGTAAGTGGCGTTACTCGTGACAGGCATTACGGAAAGACCTATTGGAATGGACAAGAGTTTTCAGTAATAGACACTGGCGGTTATATTGTTGGTTCAGACGATATTTTTGAAGGAGAAATACGCAAACAAGTCAATTTAGCTGTTGAAGAAGCCAACGCTATCCTCTTTTTGGTGGACGCTCAAGAAGGAGTTACGGATATGGATTTGACCGTAGCCAAGCACCTTAGAAAATCCGATAAGCCAGTTTTTCTTGTAGCTAACAAGGTCGATAATGGACAAATTATGCAAGAAGCAGTAGAGTTATATTCTATTGGCATGGGCGACTATTTCTGCATATCTTCAATTAACGGTAGTGGTACAGGTGAGTTGTTGGATGCTTTAGTGGAAAAATTACCAGAGGTTGATGGCGAGGAAGAGAGTGACTTGCCACGCTTTGCTATTGTAGG
Organism: Flavobacteriales bacterium; assembly: GCA_029248105.1. Taxonomy (NCBI): domain Bacteria; kingdom Pseudomonadati; phylum Bacteroidota; class Flavobacteriia; order Flavobacteriales; species Flavobacteriales bacterium. The sequence continues at coordinate 2,284 of JAQWJZ010000044.1, read as the reverse complement.
ACGACCCAATGTAGGTAAGTCTTCTTTTGTGAATGCATTAGTAGGCGAAGACAGAAATATTGTTACCGACATAGCAGGGACAACACGAGATTCACTAGATACTCACTACACCAAATTCGGTCACGACTTTGTATTGGTCGATACTGCTGGTGTAAGGAAAAAGAAAAATGTAAAAGAAGATTTAGAATTTTATTCGGTGATGCGTTCCATACGTTCCATCGAATATTCCGATGTATGCTTATTGCTTATTGATGCTACCTTAGGCTTTGAGTCACAAGACCAAAGTATATTTCACTTAGCGGATAAGAATAGAAAGGGTATAGTTATACTCGTTAACAAATGGGATTTGGTAGAAAAAGACACCCATACGACTAAAGAATACGAGGCCGCTATTCGAGAAAAGATAGCTCCTTTTACCGATGTGCCTATTTTATTCATATCGGCATTGACTAAGCAGCGTTTGCTCAAGGCATTGGAGATAGCTATAAAAGTTTCTAAAGATAGAAAGGCTAGAATAAGCACTTCGAAATTGAACGATGTCATGTTGCCATTTATAGAGCAGAACCCACCGCCAGCGACTAAGGGTAAGTACATACGTATTAAGTTCTGTACGCAGTTGCCCACCAAGACACCGACCTTTGCTTTTTTTGCCAACCTGCCGCAGTATATCAAAGATCCTTACAAGCGGTATATTGAAAATAAACTCCGAGAGAGTTTTGACTTTAACGGTGTACCCTTACAAATTTTCTTTAGGAAAAAGTAATTTCCTTTCCCCTTTTCTGAATAAGTTTTCTTCCCAATGTGGGGAGTGTTGTTATATCTCCCCTCTTGAGAGGGGATTAAGGGGTGTGTTCATTTCTCGAGAGGGGAGCTTTGGTGTGTTGTTTGTCTCCCCTCTGGAGAGGGGATTAAGGGGTGTGTTGGTGAGTTAGTGGCTTACAAAGAAAAAGTACTTTTTACCTCATCTACATAGTCTAGTTTTTCCCACGTAAATGTTTCTAAAGTCATTTCTTTGGTTTGCCCTTCTACATTAAAAGAGAATGTCTTAGTCTGTGGTGTTCTGCCCATGTGTCCGTAAGCCGCTGTTTCCTGATAAATAGGGTTTTTGAGTTTCAATCGCTCTATGATAGCTGCCGGACGCATATCGAAGATGCCTTCCACTTTTTTGGCAATTTCGCCATCCGATAGGTTCACTTTGGCAGTGCCATAAGTATCTACAAAAACACCCATAGGCTTGGCTACTCCAATAGCATAAGACACTTGTACTAATACTTGTTTGCACAAACCAGCGGCAACTAAGTTTTTGGCAATATGACGTGTAGCATAGGCTGCCGAACGGTCCACTTTTGAAGGGTCTTTACCTGAAAATGCACCACCACCGTGTGCGCCTTTGCCACCATACGTATCAACAATAATTTTACGACCTGTCAGTCCGGTATCGCCATGTGGCCCACCAATAACAAACTTACCGGTAGGATTAACGTGGTATTTTTCTGTGCCAAACAACACTTGCTGACGTTCTTCTAATTGTGCTAATACTCTAGGGATAAGAATGATTTTGACATCATTCTCGATTTGTTGTTGCATAGCCGTTTCTGCTTGTGCTTTGGCATCTGCTGTATCTTCTTTAGGTAGTACAAACTCATCGTGTTGAGTAGAAACTACAATAGCCTCTATACGAATAGGTTGGTTGTCATCGCTGTATTCAATAGTTACTTGCGACTTAGAGTCTGGTCTTAGATAAGTCATTTCTTTACCCTCTCTTCTAATATCTGCTAATTCGATAAGAATACGGTGAGATAAGTCTAAAGCTAAAGGCATATAATTATCCGTTTCATCGGTAGCATATCCAAACATCATACCTTGATCGCCCGCACCTTGTTCAGCGTGTAAGCCTTTATCGGCCTCTACACCTTGGTTGATGTCTGCCGATTGCTCATGAATAGCAGATATTACGCCACAGCTATCGGCATCGAATTGGTATTCCGATTTGTTGTAACCAATTTTGTAAATGACCTGTCTTGCTATCTTTTGTACATCTACATATGCTTTGGTTTTGACTTCGCCACTAAGTACAGTAAGTCCTGTAGTAACTAAGGTTTCACAAGCTACTTTGGACTCTTGGTCTTGTGCTAAAAAGTTATCGAGTAAGGCGTCAGATATTTGGTCTGCAACCTTGTCTGGATGTCCTTCTGATACGGATTCGGATGTAAAAAAATAAGCCATTTTCTATAAGTTTTGAGTTTAAAAATTCAAGTGAAAATAGCCGTTGCGAAATCATTCC
>JAQWJZ010000043.1 GCA_029248105.1 Flavobacteriales bacterium | reverse complement strand
GGTTTTTTATTACTTTCTTTTAAAGAATCCGAGTGTTTTGCTTGTAAAGAAGAGCTTTAAACTATTGCGGTGGTTAGGTGACCACTACAATAGCCAAAAATCTCGCTTTATGTATTAGCAGTAGTTAATGAAGATAATTCGCAACGCTTTACTAATGCTAGGCTTTAAAAATTAAAATGTAATCCGATGCTAGGCATTTAAAAAAACATATAAAAAGCACCTATTTCTAGGTGCTTTTTGTCTAAGGGATAATCTGCTATAAACCGATTTTCTACGAAATCAATCCATTAAGATTAGGAAGTAAGCTCTGTTTTTTTCTATGTCAAAGAAAGGGTACTTTTTCCAATGTAGCATCATGGTTTTTGACGACCAATGAAATTACTTGGATGAATAGGGATATTTACCGATAAATGAATTTAAAAGGTGTGAAAAATGACTAAATAGAAGCTTTTAGTCGCTTTATAATTAGCTCATTAGCTCCATTTCTTTTCTCACAAAACGCTAAAACCTCTTTTTTATCCGTTTTGTTGTTAATGAAGTACTCTATAGATTTTTCAAGTTCCTGTTCTTTGCTTACACTTCTAGCAATGCCATTTTCTATAGCATCCTTTGCTTCTTTGTATTTATGGTATTTAGGACCAAATATTACAATAGATCCGAAAGCTAATGCCTCAAGTATATTGTGCAATCCATTTCCAAAAGCACCTCCAACATAAGATACTGAAGCGTATTGATATAGTTGAGAAAGTATTCCTATGTTATCAATAATTAAGATTGAATGATCTTTTATATTTTTTTCATTGGCTTGGCTATAAAGAAGACCTTCATTTTGTAATTCATTAGCGTAATCTATATTGTGAGGAGCAATAATGAATTTTACATCTTGCATTTTCTTGCTAATGTTAATTAGCATTTCACTATCTATCTTGTATGTACTTCCAGCCACTACAAGGGATTTAGAGCCTTTAAATGATGTTATTAAGGGTATTTCTTGAGGGTTTAAGCTGTTTTCAATAACTTTATCGTATCTGTTATCACCACTAACGCTAACTTGAGTGATGCCATTATTTTGTAATAAAGTTTTGGAGTTCTTGTCTTGAACAAAAAAATGTGTGACGCCACGGAGTATATTTAGTTGCCATTTGCCATAGGGTTTAAACAGGTAGTTTTCTGCTTTGAAGATGGCTGAAACTACGAATATAGGAACGGATTTTTTGTTTAGTATGTCAAAAAAGTTAGGCCATAGTTCAGATTTTATGAAAATGGCACATTTAGGATTTACTCGTTCTATAAATTTATTAGCATTTGAAAGTGTGTCAAGGGGAATATAACTTTTGAAGTCAACATTTTTATTTTTTCCAGCGTTTAAATAACCTGAAGGTGAAAAAAAAGTAAGTAGTATATTGTATTTTTTGCTAGTTGATTTTATGCTGTTTATTAAGGGTTTAGCCTGTTCATATTCGCCTAATGAAGCGCAATGAAACCAAATGATATCTTTGTTTAGTCCACTAGGAAGTCTTGCTATTAAATTTTTTCTTCCTTGTACCCATTGTTTGGCTTTTTTAGAAAAAGGACTTACAACTAAAATGAGTATTTTATACAGACGAATGAGTATTTGGTAAACAAGATTCATCTATTAAAAATAATAATACTCTTTGGTGGAACGCTTTTTGATAGGCACTATCCAGCCAAATTTTAAACCTAAGAAGGAGTCGTTTCTTAAATCATTAATAGGGCCTCCAACAATATGATTATAACTTCTTTGATTGTATGAAAAAGCTCTTGTTAATTCCATACCGGCATAAAAATGCAAACCGCTTTTATCACTAATGTTTAAATAGCCAATAAATGCAGATGTGCTGAGCCCATTAGTCAATTGGTCATACATCTTTTTACTTTCCTCATCGAGCTGAGGTACAGTAGAGTTTTTGACATCTATACGTGTTTTGTGTTGATGAAAGCCAACAGAAGCATAAGCAAGTAAGCCTGAACTTTGATGTAAAATAGGATATAGGTATCCTAGCTTTAAAGTAGTGTTAAAGCCTCTTTCGCTAAGTATAATTTCAGCAATTTGACCATTTTCATCAATGATATTATAATTGTCATCCATCAAATGATCTAGTATAGTAGTGTCTTTGACTTGGCTTCCAAATAAAAATGATCCGCTCAATGATAGGTATATATTTTTACTGTTAATGAGTGATACATCAAGTCCTAAACTAGAGTTGATGCCATAGTCGTTTTTCATATCTCCAAAAGGAAATTGAAGTTCATAGAAAGGAGAAATAAAAACTATTTTTTCTTTACTACCTTCACTTTGTGCGTTTAGCTGTACCGTAATTAACAGTAAAAGGAAAAGAGATGAAAACTTCATTTGATAAATTTTATGCTAAGTTAATTATTATCAACGCAATTACTAACGAAGATATGATAGATTTATTGATTACCTTTGTTAAGATAAATTTTGCGTGATGAAAACGATTTTAATTACAGGAGGAGCAGGTTTTATTGGTTCTCACGTAGTAAGGTTATTTGTAAATAAATATCCCGAAACACAGATTGTCAATTTAGACAAACTGACCTATGCAGGAAATCTAGAAAACCTCAAGGATATTGAAGGTAAACCTAACTATACGTTTGAAAAGGGAGATATCGTAGATTCAAATTATATCAATACATTATTTGCTCAATACCAATTCGATGGTGTCATTCACTTAGCTGCTGAATCTCATGTGGATCGTTCCATTACTAATCCATTGGAGTTTATACAAACCAACGTTATTGGAACGTTTAATTTACTTCACGCTGCTAAAAATTTATGGAATGACAATTTTGATGGTAAATTATTTTATCATATTTCTACAGATGAAGTATATGGGTCTTTAGGATCTGAAGGCTTTTTCTTAGAAACTACCGCTTACGATCCGCAGTCGCCATATTCGTCGTCAAAAGCAAGTTCTGACCATTTCGTAAGGGCTTATGGTAATACTTACGGACTTCCATTTATGATTTCTAATTGTTCAAATAATTACGGAGAAAATCAATTCCCAGAAAAGCTCATTCCTTTGTTTATCAATAACATAAGAAATAACAAATCTTTACCTGTTTATGGTGATGGTTTGTTTACTCGTGATTGGTTATATGTTGTTGATCATGCAAGAGCTATTGATAACATTTTCCATAATGGCAAAGTGGGTGATACCTACAATATTGGCGGTTTTAACGAATGGACAAATATTGATTTGATAAAACTACTATGCTCTATCATGGATAGTAAGTTGGGTAGAGAAAAAGGGAGTTCAGAGCAGCTAATTACCTATGTTAAAGATAGGCCTGGTCATGATAAGCGTTACGCTATTGATGCCAGCAAAATTAAAAAAGAGTTAGGTTGGGAGCCTTCTTTACAATTTGCAGAAGGTTTGGAAATAACAATTGATTGGTATCTTAACAATCAAGATTGGCTAGATAATGTTACTTCTGGAGAGTATCAAAATTATTATCAAAAGCAATATCAATAATGTTCTCATTTTTTAAGCGAAAAGAAAGGTCGCTCGAGCCTATAACCTTTGAGTCTTTGGGTTGTGATATGCACTCTCATATGATAGCGGGTATAGATGATGGATCTCCTGATTTAGAAACTTCTGTCGAACTTGTAAAGAAAATACATTCTTTAGGCTTTAAGAAAGTCATTACTACGCCTCATGTCATGCACGATTTTTATAGAAATACTCCTGATATTATTCTTGGAGGATTGAAAGATTTGCAAGGCGAGTTAAAAAAACAATCTGTTGATGTTGAGGTTTCTGCAGCAGCAGAATATTACATTGATTTTGACTTTGAGTCTAAAGTAGATGCTGGCGAGAAATTCCTTACAATGGGCGATAATCAAATTCTAATAGAAACGTCTTTCATTTCAGCTCCACCGAATTTTGGGGAAACTATTTTCAAATTACAATTAGCTGGATATAAAATTATTTTAGCTCATCCAGAGAGATATGGTTTTATGAGTTTCGAGGATTTAAAAACCTATAAAACACGTTCATTAAGCTTACAGATAAACTTACTTTCTTTATTAGGCTTTTATGGCAAACCGGTTAGGCTAATGGCAGAAAAACTAATCGACAATAACATGGTTGATTATGTGGGCACCGATTGCCATAATTTGCATCAGGCGAGTCTATATTCTAAGTGTTTCACTAACAAGTATTGGCACAAGTTGGTGGAAAGTGGCACCTTAAAAAATCACACTTTATAGTATTTGAGCACTTTCTGTTTCTAAAGCTCTATCCATTTTTTTGAATAAACCTTGCAATACTTTTCCAGGTCCAACTTCGGTAACAGATATTAAGCCATCATTTTGCATTTGTTTCATGGTTTGAGTCCATCTGACGGATGCGGTTAATTGCTTTATCAAATTACTTTTTATTTCGCTTGGGTTAGTTTCAGCTTGGGCTGTTACATTTTGATAAATAGGACAGTCACCCTTCTTGAAAGGGGTGTTTTCTATGGCTTCAGCTAGTTCAATTTGTGCGGGTTCCATTAGGGGTGAATGAAATGCTCCACCTACTGGCAGTTGTAAAGCTCTTCTAGCACCAGCCTCAGTTAATTTTTGACAGGCTTCGGCTATTGCCTCGTTGCTTCCAGAAATAACGAGCTGACCGGGGCAGTTGTAATTTGCAGGAACCACCACTCCATCAATTGTTTTGCAAAGCTCTTCTACAACACTATCCTCGAGCCCTAAAATAGCGGCCATAGTTGATGGGTTTTGTTCACATGCTTTTTGCATTGCTAAGGCACGTTTGTAAACGAGGTTTAATCCATCTTCAAAATTCATATAGTTGGCAGCAACAAGGGCTGAAAACTCGCCTAGAGAATGTCCTGCGACCATATCGGCATTGAACTTATCACCCAATACTTTTGCAAGTATAACCGAGTGCAGAAATATGGCGGGTTGAGTAACTTTTGTTTGGGTAAGTTCTTCCTTTTCACCTTCAAACATAATATCTGTAATTCTAAAGCCTAGAATATCATTGGCTTTTTCGAATAAGTTTTTAGCTAAGCCGGAATTATCGTATAGATCCTTGCCCATTCCTGGAAATTGTGCCCCTTGACCAGGGAAAACGTATGCTTTCATAATAGTTGTTTATCGTATTAAATTCATGAACTCTAATCTGGTTTTCTCACTTTCTAGAAAAGCACCAGAAAAAGCCGATGTAGTGGTTAAAGAGCTTTGTTTTTCTACTCCTCTCATCTGCATACACAAATGACGAGCTTCCATAACAACAGCAACCCCTTTTGGTTTTAATGTGTTTTGGATACAATCTCTTATCTCGTTTGTCAGCCTTTCCTGAACTTGTAGTCTTCTAGAAAATGCATCGACAACTCGAGGTAATTTGCTTAGGCCTACAATATGCCCGTTAGGAATATATGCAATGTGTGCTTTTCCAAAAAAGGGTAATAGATGGTGTTCACACAAGGAATAAAATTCAATTTCTTTAACAAGAACCATTTGGCTGTAATCTTCAGAAAACATAGCAGATTTTAATATACCTGTGGCTTCAACGTCATATCCTTGAGTAAGGAATTGCATTGCTTTGGCTACTCTTTCAGGTGTTTTTAACAAACCTTCTCTAGAAGGGTCTTCACCTATCAATTCCAATACTTTAGAGTAATGCCCCTTTAAAGAGTCTATATTTTCAGTGTTATAATGTTCTTCTTTTTTGTAAGCGGTCATATCTTATTTTCCAAAATATTCAACAAAATTATTTTCTGTCTCTTGTACTTTAATACTATGTAATGTGGCACCTAAATTAGTAATGTCTGTATCTAATTCTTCCCAGATAGCAATAGCTAAAACCTCAGTAGATGCCATTTTGCCTTTCATAAAATCCACATCTAGGTTTAGGTTTTTATGATCTAATTTATCAATGACTTTATCGTTAACAATTTTCGCTAAATCTTTAAGGTTAATTACAAAACCTGTATCTTGTTTAACTTCACCTTTTACTGTGACAAACAATTCAAAGTTATGCCCATGCCAATTTCTATTAGCACACTTTCCAAAAACTTCAATGTTCTTTTGCTCGTCCCAATTTTCATTCCATAGCATGTGGGCGGCATTAAATCGTTCTCTTCTAGTTAGGTAAATCATTATTTTTCATTTGAGAATGGCAAATATACGACCTTTTACACAAAGGAATTGGTATCTTTGTACTATGAATGTATTAATTGTTACGGCTACAAAAGAAGAGCTTACCATCGCTTGCGACAATCATCTTGTCGGAGGTATAGGTATGGTGTCTACTGCTATTGCTGTTAGCAAAGCACTACAATCTAAACCCTACGATTTAGTTATAAATGCAGGTATTGCCGGTTCTTTCAATAGATCGTTGAATATTGGCGATGTTGTGGAAGTCAGTGAAGATTTTTTATCTGAGTTAGGTGCTCAAGATGGAAATCGTTTTTTAACACCTGAAGAGATGAATCTTGAAATGCAATACAAGGTTCAAATGCCTAGCAGAACCCATTTAGAGGCAGTAAGGGGTATTACCGTTAATACAGTTCACGGTGATGATCTCTCCATAATGAAGATTGTTCATAGGCTTAACCCACAAATAGAAAGTATGGAAGGAGCTGCTTGTATGTTAGCTTGTCATGAAGCCAATGTTCCTTGTGTTCAAATTCGTTCTATCTCTAATTATGTAGAGAAAAGAAATAAGTCCAATTGGAATGTTGAAAAAGCAGTAGAGCGTTTGAATATAGAGTTACATCATTTTTTATCTTCCCTATGAAATTAAGTTTAGCTTATTCACCTTGTCCAAACGACACCTTTATTTTTGACGCTATGGTTCATCATAAAGTGGATACTGAAGGTTTGGATTTTGAAGTTCAATTACATGATGTAGAGGCACTCAATAAAATGGCTTTAAATCACGATATAGACGTAACAAAACTGTCGTTTAATGCGTTTTTGAATGTTTATAAGGAATATGCCTTATTAAGTTCTGGCTCAGCTTTAGGTGAGAAATGCGGGCCTCTACTGATTGTTAAACAAAATAAATTAGATTCATTTAATGCCCAATCACTTGTAGCTATCCCTGGCAAATACACTACCGCAAACAGTTTATTTTCATTAGCATATCCCAATAATACCAATACCAAAGAATTGCTGTTTTCTGAAATAGAAGAAGCTGTTTTGAATGGTGATGTTGATGCTGGAGTTATCATACACGAAAATCGTTTTACCTACCAAGACAAGGGTTTGGAAAAAATAATGGACTTAGGAGAGTATTGGGAAGAACAAACCCAATTGCCTATTCCTTTGGGTGGAATTGTAGCTTCTAAGCGACTAGAAGTTTCTGTTCACAAAAAAATTCAACGTGTGTTAAAACGTTCTGTTGAATTTGCTTTTCAGAACCCTGAGGAATCTCAAGACTATGTCAAACAACATGCCCAAGAAATGGATGTGGAGGTTATGAATAGTCATATTCAACTTTATGTTAATGCCTATTCTTTAGATTTAGGAGAAAAGGGGAGGCAATCTGTTCGTTATCTTTTTGAGAGAAAAGGAATACCTACTACAAATTTAGATATAATCTAAAGCCCTTCTTTTAGTTCTACTAAGAAACTTCTTATTTCTTTTAGCCTAGAAATAATTTCGAAATTATTGATAGTATCTTCTTTATTTTCTTTGAGTTTATTTTTTGCGCCTTCAAGAGTGAAGCCTCTTTCCTTGACTAGATGAAATATCAACTTCAGATTTTCAAAATCTGCTGTTGTAAACATTCTATTTCCTTTTTTGTTTTTCTTTGGCTGTAAAATGTCAAATTCTTTTTCCCAAAATCGAATTAAGGAAACATTTACATTTAGAGTTTTTGCCACTTCGCCAATGGAGTAATATAATTTTTCTATTGGTTTTTCTTTGTACGGCATTAGTCGAAGGATTGATTTTCTTGTGAAGAAAGTTCTAGCATTCTGTCAAACTCTTCAGGAGATAAGTCGTTGTGAAAATAATAAGCAGGATTAATTTTCTTTCCGTCTTTATGAACTTCATAATGAAGGTGTGGAGCAGTAGATTTACCAGTGCTACCAACATAACCAATTACATCACCTCTTTTGATTTTCTGCCCTCTCCTAACAGTATATTTGCTCATGTGAGCATATAGTGATTCGTAGCCATAGCCATGATTGATAACAACGTGGTTACCAAAACCTCTTCTACTTTTCTTTACTTTAGAAATAGTACCATCGCCAGTAGCATAGATAGGGGTTCCTTTAGGTGCTGAAAAATCAACACCATAGTGAAACTTAGGTTTTTTGTAGTAAGGATCTATTCTTCTGCCATAACCTGAAGCTATTCGTTTTAACTCTTTATTTTTGACGGGTTGAATTGCGGGGATGGAAGCCATCATATCTGATTTTTTGAGAGCCATTTCTATAACTTCATCAAACGATTTAGACTGAATGTATAGTTGTTTAGAAATCTGATCAATTTTTTTGGAAGTAGAAACTAACAAGTCTGAATTGTCGTAGCCTTCTAATTCTTTGTAGCGATTTACACCTCCAATACCTGCTTTACGAATAGAGTTCGGAATAGGGTCAGCTTCAAAGATTACACGGTAAATGTTATCGTCTCTGTCTTTAATATTTTCTAAAACAGCAGAAAGTTGAATAAGGTTTTTGTCCATTAACTCATACTCGAGTTTTAACTTGTCTAATTCTCTTTTCAACATTTTTTCTTTTGGACTGTCGAAAAAGTTGAATGCAGCAATTAGCATTAATAAACCAAAAAAGCTGCTGGCTGATAAAAAAACGAGGATATTTTTAATTCTTGTTTTCCACGTTTTTTCAATTCTCTTGAATGAAAGGGTTTTTTTATCGTAAAAATACTTTGCCTTTTTCATAAGGTATTTTGGCTAAATTTGTCACAAAAATAGTTAATTCGCAGAAATTAAACGGTTACTCGCTGGTTATTGTTAACAAGGGGGTGTGAATTTGAAATAGAAATAAATGAAATCGATAGCTATCCGTCAACAGTTTTTAGACTTTTTTGAAAGTAAAAACCATCATACAGTATCTTCAGCTCCTATGGTTGTGAAGGATGACCCAACCCTTATGTTTACCAACGCAGGGATGAATCAATTTAAAGATTATTTCTTAGGAAACACAATACCTAATTACCCTAGAGTATGCGGTACACAAAAATGTTTGAGGGTATCTGGAAAACATAACGACTTGGAAGAAGTTGGTTACGATACCTATCACCATACTATGTTTGAAATGCTTGGTAACTGGTCTTTTGGCGACTATTTTAAAAAAGAAGCTATCGAGTGGGCTTGGGAATTGCTAACCGATGTTTATCAGATTGATAAGGATAGATTATATGTTTCTGTTTTTGAAGGTAGTAGTGAAGATAAGCTCAAGAAAGACGAAGAAGCCTTTAATATATGGTCTAAATTGATTGATTCTGACCGTATTATTGATGGAGATAAAAAGGATAATTTTTGGGAAATGGGCGACGTTGGTCCATGTGGTCCTTGTTCAGAGATACATGTAGATATCCGTTCAGATGAAGACCGTAAAAATGTAGACGGTAAAACCTTAGTTAATGCTGATCATCCGCAAGTTATTGAAGTGTGGAACTTAGTGTTTATGCAGTACAATCGTAAAGCCGATGGTAGTCTTGAAAAATTACCTCAGACACATGTTGATACTGGTATGGGTTTTGAACGTTTATGTATGGTTTTACAAGGTGTTCAATCCAATTACGATACGGATGTTTTTCAACCATTGATACAACAAATTGCCTTGCTTTCTAATAAAGTATATGGTGATGATGAAAAAGACGATATAGCAATGCGAGTCATTGCAGATCATCTAAGAGCTGTTTCTTTTTCTATTGCCGACGGTCAATTGCCATCAAATACAGGCGCTGGTTATGTTATTAGAAGAATATTGAGAAGAGCAGTTCGTTATGCGTTTACTTTTTTAGATGCTAAGGAGCCTTTCATGTATCAGCTTGTTGATATATTAGTTCAAAATATGGGTGAGCAGTTCGAGGAATTAAATTCACAATTTGAGCTTATTAAAAAAGTTATTCAAGAGGAAGAGAACTCATTTTTAAAGACTCTGGATAAAGGTATTGCAAGGTTTGATAGTCTTATTATAGAAAATAATATAGTTTCTGGAAAAGATGCTTTTGAATTATACGACACCTATGGTTTCCCTATTGACCTAACTCAGTTGTTGGCTCAAGAAAAAGGGTATGCAGTAAGTATTGATGAATTTAATTTGTTTTTAGAGGAACAAAAAAACCGTTCTCGACAAGCTTCATCTTTAGAAACAGAAGATTGGGTAGTGATTTACGACGATGAGGTGGAAGAATTTGTCGGTTATGACCAAACGGATTCTAAAGTTAAAATTGTAAGATATAGAAAAGTTAAACAAAAGGGAGAGGAGTTTTACCAATTAGTATTCAATCTTACGCCTTTTTATGCTGAAGGAGGCGGACAGGTAGGCGATACAGGAACTTTATCGAACGAAAATGAAACAATTCAGATTCTAGACACTAAAAAAGAAAACAACCTAATTGTACATTTTAGCAATCAATTACCAGCTAATCTTTCAGCTAGTTTTTTAGCTAAAGTTGATTTAGAAAAAAGAAATAGTACTGCTAACAATCATACAGCAACTCACCTTTTACATGAATCGCTTAGAGAAGTACTTGGTGAACATGTTTCTCAAAAAGGCTCACTAGTTAACGCTGATTATTTACGTTTCGATTTTTCACACTTTTCTAAAGTTTCGTCGCAGGAGATCAAGCTTGTAGAGGATAAAGTGAATTATAAAATACGCCAGAATTTATTGCTTGAAGAACATCGAAATTTGCCCATTGAAAAAGCTCAAGAAATGGGTGCTATGGCTCTTTTTGGAGAAAAATATGGCGATGTAGTACGTGTAATTAAATTTGGAACTTCTGCAGAACATTGTGGTGGTATTCATGTTCCATCGACAGCAAATATTGGGCTTTTTAAAATTGTTTCGGAAAGTGCTGTAGCTTCAGGAGTTAGAAGAGTAGAGGCCATATCTGCAGATAAAGCCATTGCTTTTTATGAGGATAAACTTAGTGCTATCAATCAGTTGGGGTCTTTGCTAAAGACACAGGATGTATTGAAGTCAGTTGGTCAGTTAATAGAAGAAAACCAACAGCTTAATAAAAAGATATCTCAACTTAATTCTGCTAAGGCGGGCGATTTGAAAAATGATTTGTTAAAAGAAGCTGAAGAGGTAAATGGCGTTCGTTTCATTGCTAAATCAGTTGACTTAGATGCTAAAGCGATAAAGAATTTGGCTTTCGAACTTACCAAGTCCAATGACAACCTTCTGCTTGTATTAGCATCACAAGTTGACGGTAAAGTAACCCTCACCATTGCTCTTTCTGAAAAATTATCTCAGTCCAAAGATTTACACGCAGGTAATATGGTTAGAGAGTTGTCTAAAGAAATAAAAGGTGGAGGTGGTGGTCAAGCATTTTTTGCTACTGCTGGAGGTAAAGATGCTTCTGGCATTCCTGTTGTGCTAGAAAAAGCAAAGGATTATCTTTAAAAATAGACGTTCATAGCACCTTCTTTAAGTGCATATTTAGATTGTATAATCTTATTTATTTCGAATTCTCTTAGGATATAGTTGATGAAGATAGCTGAAATAACTATCATATCTGCACGCATTTTAATAATGCCTTTGGTGTTTAGCCTTTCAGATAATGTGCTCTTAATCAAATAGGATTGAGCCCAATCGTATTCATCCATGCTAATTTTACTTGACGGACTTTGCTTATTTTCTTTAAGATTATCAAAATGATGTCTTATCATTTCTACTAATGTATCAAAAGAGCCAGACGATCCTACAAGTGTATTGCAGGGGTGTTTTTTTAGGTTTTCGGTCAAATCGAGTAATTCTACTTTTAAATGTGATTCAATGGCTTTTATTTCTTCACTAGTAATAGGGTCTTTAGGTTTAAATATTTCTTTAAGTCTTGATACACCTAGTTTGTAGCTTTTTTTCCATTTTATACCTTCAGAGTTGGCAATGATAAACTCAGTGCTTCCGCCCCCAATATCCATTATGAGCTTGTTGTCTGAACTAAAATCAATTGCTTTTTTTACCCCTTGGTAAATTAATTCAGCTTCTTTATCTCCATCAATTATCTCAATTTTTAAAGCTAGCTTGTCGTAAACTTCTTGAACAAAATCAGGTCCATTTTTTGATGAACGAATTGCAGATGTAGCGAATGCACGAACATTATCCACTTCATATTCACGGATTGTCTTTAAGTGGGCTTTCAGTGCTTCAATACCTCTTTGGTAGGGTGCTTTTGCAATGATGCTTTTGTCAATCCCGCCTTCACCAAGTTTTACTGCAATTTTAGTTTTAAAAACAGTATTAAAAATTCCATCTACCTTATTACAAATGAGTAAATTGAATGTATTGGTGCCTAAATCGATAATGGCTACTTGCATAGTTTAATCTTTATATTTTATCCATTTCCATAATTCTTTGTAGCTAGCTTTTTTACCATACATAAGAATGCCTACTCTATAGATTTTTCCAGCTAACCATGTGGTGAATAAAAAACCGAGAATTAATAAACTTATAGAAAGTATAAGTTCATGAAGTGGTACTCCAAATGGAACTCTTGCTATCATTATTATGGGAGAAGTAAAAGGTATCATGGATAGCCAATATGCCAAGCCACCATGCGGGTTGTCAATAACTATTTGAACAAGAATAAAAGATAAAATTAATGGAATGGTAATGGGAACAATAAATTGCTGACTGTCGGTTTCCTGATCGGATGCAGCGCCAATTGCTGCAAATAATGAACCGTATAGTAAATACCCCCCTAAGAAATAAATAATAAATGTTGTGAGTAATGATTTTAACGGTAGAGCCATTAGTGAATCATTTATGTCTGATTGTAATGTGCCCTCATGGGCATTCAAAGAGGTGATATCTATTTCTGTTGAAAGAAAGCCATTGGCGATCAATATAAATACAAACCCTAAAATTATCCACATAGCAAATTGGCTTAAGCCCACTAACGCTACACTAATAATTTTTCCAAGCATTAGTTCAAAGGGTTTGACTGATGATATAACTATTTCAACTATCCGGTTTGTTTTTTCTTCTATGACACTTCGCATAACCATAGTTCCGTACATGAAAATAAAAATATAGATTAAAAATCCACCTATTAAGCCAATGCCAAAACTAGCCTCAGAATTTCCTTTAGTATTCTCTCCATTTTCGCCTACAATAAAGGTTCTCAGAGAAGTATTGCTTTCTGAATTTTTGATTTTGTTGAGGTCAATTCCTTTCCTTTTCAAGTAAATATTGGTCAGCTGTTTGTCGATATGACTTTCAATAATTTGCTTAATAGACAAGCTCATTTGATTTTCTGAGTAGATATCTATATTATTTTCAACTTGAGATAGAGAATCTACCTTTGGAATGTGTAGTAAAAAGTTGTAAACCTCAATTAAAGATGATTTGTTTTGCTCAAAGTCTAGTTGGTTCAAGTCAACGTATTCTATACTATTTGAAGAAACAAACTTTAAGTCGGCGAAATTGTTTTCGTCTATAACTGCAACAGTTGATTTGTCGTCACTATTCATCGCCAATAAAGTAGGTATGACAAATATCCCAATCATAAATAAAGGAGTAAGCAGAGTCATAATGATGAAACTCTTCTT
Source organism: Flavobacteriales bacterium (assembly GCA_029248105.1). Taxonomy (NCBI): domain Bacteria; kingdom Pseudomonadati; phylum Bacteroidota; class Flavobacteriia; order Flavobacteriales; species Flavobacteriales bacterium. Next base: position 18,586 of record JAQWJZ010000043.1, on the reverse strand, counting down.
TCTTACTTTGGATAAGTACTCTCTTTGTATTATTAAAAGTAGTTTATTCATTGCTTATAGATTGAATGAATACATCATTTATAGTTGGTAATTTTTCATTGAAACTGATGACATCAACTTGCTCTACTAATTGCTTGATAAGTGTATGTGTATATTCTTTGTCTTGAGCTTTGAAAACAGCATAGCCTTCGCTTGATGATAGCGTTTCAAAATATTGAATATTACCTTTCAATTGGCCTTTGTATTTAACTTCAAAAATATGTTCTTTGAAATTTTGTTTTATTTCTTCAACGGTGCCATTTAGAATGCATTCACCACTATTAACCAAAGCTATATCGTCACACAATTCTTCAACAGACTCCATTCTATGTGTTGATAGAATTATGGTGCTTCCATTCTCTTTTAAAGCAATAATTTCATTTTTAATTATTTCGCTATTTATAGGGTCAAAGCCTGTAAATGGTTCGTCAAGAATAATGAGTTTAGGTTGGTGTATTACGGTGCTTACAAATTGCACTTTCTGAGCCATTCCCTTGGAGAGTTCTTCAACTTTCTTGTTTAACCAACCCATCATATTTAATTTTTTGAACCAATGATGAATTGTTTGCTTGGCTTCATTTTTAGGTAGTCCTTTAAGCTGAGCTAAATAAAGGCATTGTTCACCTACTTTCATGCTTTTGTATAGTCCTCTTTCTTCAGGCAAATATCCAATATTTTGAATATGTTTTCTTTTGAATTTTTCACCACTAAACAGTATTTCTCCTTTGTCTGGTGCTGTTATTTGATTTATAATTCTTATAAGAGTTGTCTTGCCTGCACCATTGGGTCCGAGAAGCCCAAATATTCTACCTTCTTTGACTTCTATCGAAACAGAATTTAGAGCTTTCTTATTACCGTACTCTTTACTTACGTTTTGTATTTCTAATACATTCATTTTTCAAATAGACTGATGGAGTAGGGGAGTAATTCAACTTTATTATTTACTGTTTGGTTTTTGACTTTCGCTTTTGTTTCATTAGGTTTTGCATAGTATTGTGTCATCTTACTCTCTGCCATAACCGAATTTAAATCTGTAACTAAAGTCTTTTCAGATAAATTGACAATGAGAAGTTTTACTTTATCTTTTTCATAGCTAATGTATGCGTGTATTGGTGTAAATGTAATGCTTTTTTCTTCTCTTAAGTTATTGGGATTGTCTTTATTTTTTTTCTCATAGCTAAGAATCCAAGGTTTTGTTATTATTTTAATTTGATAAAAATGCTCAGCATTTTGCGTTAGTTTATTCCATAACGATGTTACAATTCCACTTGCCGTTGGTTTTAGGTAAGTGTCGTCTTTATTCATGAGTTGTAAGGCTGCAAATACTGGATATTTGTCTGCTCCTATACTATGAAAATGGAACATTTCTGCTTGGGTTTTTTTGAGTAATTGATCAATCTGACTAGACACTAAAAGACCATGTGCCCATTTGTTGTTGATGGTGTAGGGCTGTTGTTCTAGCATATTAAACTCTGTTACCCAAGTAGAAAAAGGTTGTGTTGTATTCCACCTCCAATTTTTAAGTTTAAAATCTAAATCCATTTTTGGAAAAGCAACTAATTGTTGGTATCCATTTAATGTGTTTAAATTGTACTGAGGGTGTTTAAAATGACTGTAATAGTGAAGTATAAAATGTAATTGTGATTTTTTTTCTTCTGAGAATTTATCTTGAAGTGCTAAAGATAGTTTCTTGTTCCACTCCCTTGTTCTTTTGTTTTTGTCGCCTCCAACTACGCCAATATGTACCTTAGGGAATTCTTGCCATATTGCTTCAGACCATTTTAAGCATGTGTCAATGTAATTATCAACAGTTGGATAGATGTGTTTAGTAAGTAAATTTTCAGCATATACCTCATTGCCAAGTTCAATATATTTTAATTCAATACCATTTTTTTTGACCTCTCTTAACATCTCAAGCTCTTTTTCTAAATGACTAGTGATAACGTTAAGAGTAATTACCCCTACAGATTGTGTGGTTTTTAACCCTTTAGAGAATTCATTTATGGTATTGTATTTATGTTCTTTTTTATTGTAGCGATAAAGTTGTCTCCAAAACGAATTTGATTTTCTGTTTTGTGTTGTAAGCTCTCTTAACTCTGACTCGTCAGAAATGGGTTTGCCTAAATAGGTGAATTTTTTTTCTTGAAGTTTCGGTACTAATTGTTTGTATGAAAGTGTCCAGCCTTTTTTCCAATCCCAATACAGGCTGTTAGAACCGCCTGGGTATCTTAGTGTTTTTGTATGCAAATCTCTGAGAGCTTGTGAAAAATCAGGCTCACTCCATTTAGGGGTGTTTGACATATCTGAGTTGTAGCCCATTAAAGGTACAGCCATTGATTGTCCTATAGACATAGATATTACTTCTTGAGCGTAAGACTGTGCGCCAAGCATAAAACATATTAAGATTAAAATCTTTTCCATTTTTAACTTTAACGCCATATGACTCAAATTGTTTTAGTTGAACATATCTTTCACCCTCTCAAAAAATGATTTGTCTGAGGCTGTAGGCTTAGGGATAAAATTCTCAGATTTTTTTAATCCATTAAATATTTTTTGTTCTTCTTTGGATAGTTTTTGTGGTGTCCACACATTTATATGGACTAACAGGTCGCCTTTACCATAACCATTTAGAGATGGCAATCCCTTGTTTTTTAACCTTAGTATTTTGCCACTTTGAGTGCCTTCTTCAATTTTGATTTTTGCTTTGCCTGAAATGGTAGGAATAACAACATCATTGCCAAGAACGGCATCTACAAGGCTAATATAACAATCGTAGTGAAGATTGTTATTTTCTCTTTTGAGGTCTTTATGTTCTTCTACCTCTATGAGTACTATTAAATCTCCAGCATATCCGTCAAATGGTGCTGCGTTTCCTTTACCGCTTACTTTTAGCTGCATGCCATCTTCTACACCAGCAGGGATGTTGATGCTTATGACTTCTTCTTTTTGTGTCATGCCATTGGCATCTGTGCCACTTGGCCTTTTGTCTATAGTTTTTCCTAGTCCACCACATGAAGGACAGGCTTGAGCAGTTTGCATTTGCCCTAGAATGGTATTTGTTACTCGAGTAACTTGTCCTGTTCCGTTGCAATTACTGCATGTGTTGTATGTTACTCCTTCAGCTTGAACTAATTTTTTAACTTTTATTTTTTTATCAACACCGTTAGCAACCTCTTCTAAATTAAGTTTAAGTTTTATTCTTAGATTAGAGCCTTTGTGTCTTCTTGTTCCACCTCTACTGCCACCGCCGAAGAAACTGTCAAATGGGCTTCCGCCTCCGCCACCGAAAATGTCGCCAAATTGAGAGAATATGTCGTCCATATTCATTCCGCCACCTCCACCAAAGCCGCCTCTATTGCCCATTCCTGCATGGCCAAATTGATCGTAACGTTGCTTTTTCTCGGCATTACTTAGGACGTCATAAGCCTCTGCTGCTTCTTTAAATTTTTCTTCAGCCTCTTTATTGTCAGGGTTTTTATCAGGATGATATTTAATAGCCATCTTACGATAGGCTTTTTTAATTTCACTTTCGCTAGCTGATTTGCTTACACCAAGTACTTCGTAATAATCTCTTTTGCTCATGTATTATTCGTTATTTGCTACAACAACTTTAGCGTAGCGAATTACTTTTTCATTTAAAAAATACCCTTTTTCTACCACATCAATAATTTTACCTTTCATATCGTCTGATGGTGCAGGTATATTAGTTATTGCTTCGTGATAGTCGGTGTTTAATTCTGTTCCTATAGGGTCGTCCATTGCTTTTAGGCCTTTTGTTTCAAGAGTGCTTTTTAATTTATTGTAAATCAAAACGACGCCTTCATCTTCTTGTTTCTGATTGGCTTTTATTGAGCGTTCAAAATCGTCTAAAACAGGTAGCAAAGCTGTAAGAACACTTTCGCCAGCAGTTTTATATAAATCCATTCGTTCTTTGGCAGTTCTCTTTTTGAAGTTTTCAAACTCTGCGAAAAGACGTAAGTGTTTATCATTGAGTTCAGCAAATTTTTCTTCTACTGTAATTTCTTGTTTTTCAACAATTACCTCTTCCTCTTTTTTAGTTTCTTTCTTTTTCTTTGCCATTTTTTAAATATAAATTAATCTTTGATACGTGTTAAAACAAAAAAAGTGCCAAACTATTGATTGGAGACAATTTGTCAGCAAATACACTTTACTTCAAGCGATAAGACAATTTATTTAGCTATTTTAGATTTTAAGAATGCGTTTAACTCTTCACCTTTTAAGTTCTTAGCGACTATAATGCCTTCACCGTCAATGACAAAGGTTTGAGGTATAGAGCGCACACCATAAATAGAAGCACCATCAGATTGCCACCCTTTAAGGTCGCTGACATGATATTCCCAAAATAATTTATCATCAGTCATAGCTTTTAACCAGCTACTAAATTTTCTGTCTAAAGAAACACTATATACTTCAAGCCCACTTCCGTTTTCAAATTTTTGTTTTTTGAATTTGTTATAGGTCTTTACTAAATTTAGATTTTCTCTTCTACAAGGGCCACACCAAGAAGCCCAAAAGTCAATAATAACGTATTTCCCCTTTAAGGAGGATAACTTTAATACTTCTTCTTTTGGACTGTTGTATGCCAATTCAGGTGCTTTGTCGCCTATTTTCAATGATTGAGCATTAAGGTCAATGTTTGAGATGAAAAAGGCTAAGGCTAAGAAAATTTTGATTGTTCTCATTGTATTAGTTTACACGTTTAATATTTGCTCCCAGCTTGTTCAATCTTTCATCAATGTTCTGATAGCCTCTATCAATTTGATTGATGTTGTCAATAGTGCTAGTTTCTTCAGCTGATAATGCAGCAATCAAAAGAGAAACACCTGCTCTAATATCTGGAGAGGTCATTCGGGTAGCTCTTAATGGAGATTTTCTGTCTAAACCTATAACAGAAGCTCTGTGCGGGTCGCAAAGAATAATTTGAGCACCCATATCAATAAGTTTGTCAGTAAAGAACAATCTACTTTCAAACATTTTTTGATGGATGAGTACGCTTCCTTTTGCTTGTGTTGCTACAACAAGTATTATGCTTAAAAGGTCTGGGGTGAAGCCTGGCCATGGGGCATCAGAAATGGTTAGTATTGAACCATCTATAAAGTTTTCAATTTCATAGCTTTCCTGAGAAGGCACAAAAATATCATCACCTCTTCTTTCAAGTTTGATGCCTAGCTTTCTAAATACATTTGGTATTACACCTAGCTCATCGTACTTTACATTTTTGATAGTTATCTCAGATTGTGTCATAGCTGCTAACCCAATAAATGAGCCAATTTCTATCATATCAGGAAGCACAGTGTGCTCACATCCGCCAAGGTATTCAACACCTTCAATGGTAAGTAAGTTAGAGCCTATTCCAGTGATTTTAGCTCCCATGCTATTAAGCATTTTGCACAATTGTTGAAGATAGGGCTCGCAGGCAGCATTATATATTGTTGTTGTTCCTTTTGCCATTACAGCGGTCATAACAATATTTGCAGTTCCTGTTACAGATGCCTCGTCTAATAGCATATAAGTGCCTTTCAGCCCTTTTGTTGTTACTCTGTAAAAACTTTCTTTTGAATCGTATGTAAATACAGCTCCTAACTTTTCAAAACCTATGAAGTGGGTGTCTAATCTTCTTCTTCCTATTTTGTCACCTCCTGGTTTTGGAATATACCCTTTGCCAAAGCGGGCGAGTAAAGGGCCTACAATCATAATAGATCCTCTAATTCTAGTGCCTTTTGTTTTAAACTCATCTGAGGTTAAATAGTCTAGATTTATTTCGTCGGATTGAAAGGTATAACTGCTAGAGCTTAATTTTTGGATTTTGACCCCTAAGTCAGATAATAAGTCAATTAAGATATTAATGTCAACTATATCAGGTAGGTTATTGATTGTGATTTTTTCTGGTGATAGAAGAACAGCGCATAGTATCTGTAAAGCTTCGTTTTTTGCGCCTTGAGGCTCAATTTCGCCGCTAAGTCTTCTTCCGCCTTCAATTATAAATGAACTCATTTAGTTTCTGTGTTGGTTTCTATTATTTCTATTATTTTTCTTCTTCTTTCTAGCGTGAGGGTTTTGTTGCTTTGGGTTTGGTGTAAACTTAGAAAGCTCAGTTCCCTCAGGAATAGAAAGTTTATTATTGGACAGTTTTAATAATTGATTGAAAATGATTTCATCTTCAACGGTGTCCAAATTCCAATTCACGTAGGATTTTTTCATTTGGTTAGCAATAGCAACGACAAGCTTTTTCTTTAGGTCATCGTCTTCCATTTTGATGGCCTCAGAAATCATTAGTTCGATTACTTTTCCGTAGTGATTGTATTTTATTTTGCTGTTAGGGTAGTTTAGTGGTTCGGGCTTTTCAAAAAGTTTCTCGATAACAGGTTTTTCGTAAGGAGACTCTACATCTAAGTCGAAATTAGAAATGACAAATAAGTGATCCCAAAGTTTGTGTTTGAAGTCTACAACATCTCTCAAGTGTGGGTTTAATTCCCCCATTATTTCGATAATGCCATTTGCCATCTTTTGTCTTTCAGCTTTGTCGGTTATTGTCATTGCATGTTCAACTAATTTTTGAATGTGTCTTCCGTATTCTGAAATGACTAATTTGTTTCTAGATGAGTTGTATTCTAAATCCATATATATGATGTAAAATTATAATGTTCGAATGTACGCTTTTTTTATATATCAAATTAAGGTATGATGTCTAATTTGGCAAATTTTAGAAGTAGTGTTTTTTGACCTATCCCATCAAAGAAAATTATGGCTTTTTTGTTGTCAGATTGTCCTTCTATTTGTAAAATTTTGCCTTGTCCAAAACGGTCATGATTCACTCGCATTCCAGCTTGTAGATGATTGTTCCTTGAGTTTTGGCTGCCTAATTTACTCATTGCTGAATTAGCCTTTGTTAAATTCGTAGGGTTAAATTTTGGTATAGGTTTCGTTTTTGTTCGGCTTGGTTTATTATAGTTATTTCTAGTATTATCTTTAAATTGTTTCGGTTTTGTTTGTGATTGGAATTGTTTTTTAGTTTGGAATTGCCAATCTAGATAATCTTCATTGATGTCTTGTAAAAATCGACTAGGCTCACAATCTATTAATTGCCCCCATCTCCATCTGCTTGTTGCATAAGAAAGTTGAACTTTTTTCTCAGCTCTTGTTAGGGCAACATAAAATAATCTTCTTTCTTCCTCCAGTTCTTCCCTTGAATGTACCGCTAATTGTGACGGGAAAAGGTTTTCTTCAAGTCCGACAATATATACATATGGAAATTCTAATCCTTTTGCAGCATGAATGGTCATCATTGTCACTTTGTTTAAATTGTCCTTATCATCATTATCTTGATCCGTGATAAGTGCTACATCTTGCATGAAGTAATCAAGAGAGATGGATTCGCCTCTTTTTTTGTTTTTTTCAACAAACTCTTTAATGGCATTTAGTAATTCTTGTACGTTCTCGTATCTGCTAACCCCTTCAGGAGTCTTGTCTTTATCTAATTCTTTTAGTAATGTGCTTGATTTGGCAATTGATTCAGCTAATGTAAAGGCGTCTTCTTTAAGTTGTACTTTGAAGCTGTTCATCATAAGAGCAAAGGCATTTAGTTTTTGAAGAGTACCTTTATTCACTCCAATTCTTGAATGATAAAAAGGATTTTCTATACATTCCCAAATGCTTACTTTGTTAGTTCTAGAACAAACGATTAGTTTTTGAATGGTGGTATTACCAATTCCTCTTGCGGGGAAGTTTATAATCCTTTTTAAGGATTCTTCATCGCTTGGGTTTATAAGTACTCTAAAGTATGCCAAAAGGTCTTTCACTTCTTTGCGTTGGTAAAACGATAATCCGCCATATATTTTATAGGGAATATTTCTTCTTCTTAACGACTCTTCTAACGACCTTGATTGAGCGTTAGTTCTGTAAAGTATGGCAAATTCATTGAAAAAACATTGATTGTTCATTTGTGTTTCAAAAATGGACTGTCCAACTATTTGCCCTTCTTCATTATCACTCATGGTTTTGCAAACCTTTATTATTTCACCAACTCCATTTTTACTGAAAACAGTTTTTTCAATTTGGTTTTTGTTGTGTTTTATTAAGCTATTAGCTGCATTAACTATGGTTTGTGTCGATCTGTAGTTTTGTTCGAGTTTAACTGAAGAAAAGTCAGGGTAATCATTTCTGAAATTTAGGATGTTTTTAATATTTGCCCCTCTAAAAGCATAAATACTTTGGGCATCATCGCCTACTACGCAAATGTTTTCGTTCATTGCAGCAAGACGTTTCACAATCATGTATTGGACTTGGTTGGTATCTTGATACTCATCAACGAGGATGTATTTAAATTTGTTTTGGTACTTGTTTAATGTTTCGGGAAAATCGCGCAGTAAAATATGTGTATTAAACAATAGGTCGTCAAAGTCCATAGATCCAGATGTGAATAGTCTATTCTGATAGGTTCTGTAAACCATTGCCATTTCGTTTAACTTTCTACTAGCATCTTCTGCTTGTAAAGAAGCATTGGTAAGGTATGCTTTGTATGAGATAAGATTGTTCTTGAGAGAGCTTATTCTTCCTAATAGTACATTAGGTTTGTAAATGTCTTTGTCTAAGTTGAGTTCTTTTACTATGCTTTTTAGAAGATTTTTTGAATCTGCCGAATCGTAAATAGTGAAATTCTGTGGGTAGTTTAGCTTGTCAGACTCAAATCTTAAAATTTTTGAAAAGACAGAGTGGAATGTTCCCATCCATAAATTTTGCGATTCATTTCCAATGAGTTGATTAATTCTTTCCCTCATTTCTTTAGCCGCTTTATTGGTGAAAGTAAGTGCTAATATGTTAAAAGGGTCAACACCTCTATTTATAAGGTTGGCTATTCTGTATGTTAATACTCTAGTTTTTCCAGAGCCTGCACCAGCAATTACCATTAGCGGCCCCTCTATGTGTTCGACAGCTTGTTTTTGTGATGGATTTAATCCGTTTAAAAGTTCACTCAAAATGAAATGGGGTTTGTGTGTATTATCCTTCAAAATTAATTCTATTATATAATTATTTTGTCAATTATTTGAATCATTTTTCAACATATTGTTTAGCATTAAAATTTGATTAATTTAGTGCTTCGATTTATGAGTAAAATTCCACTATTATTTTCTGTCTTTTTAGCAAGCTTAACTTTTGCACAGTGTAGTCTAGAGATTTCTGATACTACTCATATCAATTGCAATGGCGAAAACACAGGAGCTTTTGATTTAAATGTTCTAAATGCTGCTCAGCCTTACTCTCTTAGTTTGAGTAATGGAGCTGTTGTTGTGAATGGAAATGGCTTCACCAACCTGTATGCAGGAATTTATCAAGTCATACTCTCCGATGCTAATTTATGTTCTGACACTATTAACGTTAAAATAAAAGAACCTTCTTTACTCAGTTTGGATTTGAGATGTGATGGAAATAATCTAATAGCCGATGTTGACGGTGGTGTAAAACCGTATTCATACTATTGGAGAAATTCTAAAAACAGTACGTTTTCAACTGATTCTATAGTGAGTTTTAGTTCGAGTCAATTTTACGATTTTGAGGTTTTAGACTTTAAAGGTTGTCAATTGACCGATAGCGTTTATTTATCAGCTGATTTTAGTGTTGATAGAACGATTGGAGATGTGCCCTTGACAATCCAATTGACAAATAATAGTAGTCAGGGTGTATATGAGTGGGATTTTGATGATGGAGAATCTTCTTATGATGCTAATCCACAGCACGTATACGATTTAGTAGGTTCGTACAACCTCAGTTTACAATTGACTGACGAGCACGATTGTTCAGATGAAAAAACGATTTTAATTGAGGTTCAAGGTTTTGACTTATCTATTGATGATTGGGAAGGTATGTTTAATGCATTTAGTCCTAATGGAGATGGGATAAACGACAGCTTTTCTTTTGTGGAAAACAATGCGATTTCTAAGTTTAGTGTTAAGATTTTCAATAGGTGGGGGGCGTTGGTTTTTAGTTGGACAGATCCTAGTTTTGAATGGAATGGCTTAAGTTTTGACGGCGATAATTTAAGTGAAGGTGTATATTATTATTATATGAACGCCACGGGTTTTGATGGTAAATTGTATGAAAAAAAAGGTTCAATTAGCTTATTTTTCTAGGGTGTTAAAAACTTTGTTGAAGTAGAATTTAGCTAATTTGCTTTAGTAGTACTATTAATGTTATCTTTGGCTGTTTTGTAAGATATAAATGATATTTTTGTAAATTCTTATGTATATGAGTAAATTTACTTTTTTAATAAGCATTAAAAATGAAAAACATTAAAATTTATATGAAAGCCTTGTTTTGCTTTCTTTTAGTACTAACCTACTCTAGTACAGCACAACAAGTATTTATTAGTCAAGATTTTGAAGATCCCTTAACTATGGATTGGACTTTAAATGAAATAGTGCCTTTCTTGGGGACGGTTAGTTCTGACCAAAATACAATTATCGTTAACGACGAATACGACGGTGGATTTGTTGATTTTAATGGTTTTTTAATAAATATCGGTAACACTTCTGATCAAGGTTATCAACCCAATAGCAATTATCTTCATACTGCTGCCTTTGTAGCGATTGATGGAGATCCTGGCTTTGGTATAAATCCAGTTTTAAATGCAACCTACATAGATGCAGCATTTGGTGTTAACCAAGAATTGATTTGTGCTGTTAGTCCTGATTACAGTACAATTGGATACACTGGAGTTGATGTGTCTTATTGGTGGTACTCTGGGCCTACTGAAACTGAATTTGGCGCAGAAGTATATTACTCTCTTGATCAAGGAACAAATTGGGTTTTTGTTGAGGGCCCATTATCCGCTGATACAACATGGCAACTTGCTAATATTGATTTAGGAAATGTGTTGGATAATCAGCCAAATGTTAGATTTGCTTTTGTATTTAACAATGGTTTAGATAACCCATTTGATGGCGGTTTCCCTTTGTCTTATGGCTTTGGATTAGATGATTTTAAGTTAATTGCCGATTGTGATTTTGAATTGCCAGAAGATTATTCAGTGTGTTCTGGAGAATCGACAACCATTCATGCCGATACAACATGGTATAACACATTCAATTGGAGTACAGGATCTGTCTTGGATAGTACCACTTTAATAATTAATGAAGATACTACAATTTCAATTGTAGCAGTAAATGAATTTTGTACTGTTCAAGATGAGATAACCATATTTGTTCAAAACGAAAGGGCTGATTTAAGTCTAATTGCGAATGGTGAAATTAATGGTGTTGGAATTCCTTGTTATGGTGATTGTAATGGTGAGTTACAGCTCGAGGTTATTAATGGCACTGCAGAAGATGATGGTTCATACACTGTTCAGTGGATGGACTCTTTGATGAACCCGATAAATAACAATGTCAATAATAGTGTGTTAAATAATTTTACTTCAACACTTTCAGATGTTTGTGAAGGACTGTATTATGTTTCTGTTTTGGATGCGATTTGTACTATACCAGAAATGGATTCAATAGTTATCATCTCAAATGATTCTATTGCAAATATGTTCACATCGGACTCAACATCGTGTTACAATGGCTCTGATGGAGTTGCTATGGCTAATCCTTCGGGAGGTATAGCGCCTTACACTTTCAATTGGGGAGCATACGGAACTCAGCAATCTATTTCGGATTTGCCAATAGGAACTTACACTGTTGTTGTTACTGATAGTATAGGCTGTTCTAAAGATTTTAGCATAGAAATAAATCAACCCAACCAACTTATTGTTGATGCTTTTATTTCTGATGAAATTAGTTGTTATGGACTTTCAGATGGTGAACTTTCATCAAATGTATATGGTGGAACTGGAGATTATTCTTTTGTGTGGAGTCACCCGAATTACCCATGGGTAGACGATGTGCCTTACCAACTACAAACGCTTTCAGATTTACCTTTCAGTGTAGGAGCTGATGATATAGCTCTTAACCCTGATTATCAATCTTATTCAGATCCATATAAAATTACGGTAACTGATGAAAATGGATGCGAATCGGAATCAGAAATTTACCTTATAGAACCGCCAAAATTAGAGTTATTCCTCACTCAGCCTACAAAGCCAGCCTATTGTAATAACAATTTGTTAGGATCTAATACTGGTTGGGCTCAGGTTTCAGCATCTGGCGGTACGCCAAATTCAAGTGATAATTATAATTTCGTATGGTCTGTTTTAGGTCAGACAGATGAGGACGTATTATACAGTTCTATCGAAAATATGAACTCTGGAACATATGATGTTACTGTTGTCGATAGTAGATTGTGTGCTGATCAAATTTCAGTAGAAATTGATTTAGTCGCTACTTGGCAAGAATTCACTTCATCTACACCTGCAAGTTGTTTCGGATACAACGATGGAACAGTTTCTATATCTATGGAAGGTGGTTGTGGTGATGTTGATAACAGTTGTGACTTTTTCTTTGAATGGAATGGTGGTGCTGCAACTGGTAATAATCTACCTGATGTAGATGCTTTACAGCAAGGAAATTATTCAGTAACTGTGACTGATGAATTTGGTTGCGAAGGTGTTTATACGCTCACTGTGGATGGTCCTAGTCGAGTAGATTTTCAGATTTCAGACCTAGTTAACCAATCCTGTTTCAGTCCAACCGCATCGTCTGACGATGGTTCAGTTGTTGTCGAGGTTGTTGGTGGAGTTGCTCCATATAATGTGAGTTGGACGGATATGAACTCTATGTTCAACGACAACGGACAAACAATGAATTCTCTAACAATTACTGGTTTAACTTCTAGTAATTGGGAAATTCAAATTACAGATGCTTCTAATTGCGAAGGTATTTTCGACTTAACATCACTATACCCTAATCCATTTTTCATAGATAATGGGGTAGAAGTAACTGCTGAAATTAATACCAATGAATTGTTTTTGACAGATACTATTAACTGCTATGGTTCAAGTAATGCAACCGCTTCTGTTCTAAATTCAAACCCTATATTTGATTATTCTTGGCACTTAGAAAGTTCTTTAAACGTTCTTGATGAAGGTCCGTCTTCGAATACTCTGCCAGCTGGTAATATTCAAGTCACAGCATCTTATTTACTTGGACTTTGCAAAGCAACATCTCCTACTGTAACTATTGAAGAAAGAGATCCATTTTCTTTAATCAATAACAGTACTAATCCAATATGTACAGATGAATCAAATGGTGTAATTAATCTTTCAGTAAGTGGTGCTACGCCATATTTGAATAATGATCAATTAGCAGACTATAATCATACCTGGTTTCCAAGTAATTTAAATGGTAACGGTCTTGTGAATGACAACGGCTCTCTAGATTTTAGTATAAATGCTTTAGATGCTGGTACATATTATCTGGAGGTTGTTGATAGATATGGATGCGATACTGTATTCTCATTAGAGTTAGCTAATCCTTCTCCAGTAATTGCAGATATAAGTGTTACTAATCCAGATTGTCATAATTCAAATGGTGCGCCAAATGGTAATATTACAATTGTTGGCTCAGGAGGGACTACTCCTTACGTCACTTATTATATTTCAGCATCTACCGACAATGCTACTGGAGTTTTTAATGGACTTGCTGCTGATACATACTCTGTATATGTAGAAGATGTTAATGGATGTGTTTCTGAGGTGTCTGAAATTATTTTGTCTGAACCTTCGCCATTAACTATTGATCTTGTTTCTTCAATAGGTGTTAATTGTGATGGTGATAATACTGGAGGAATAACAGTAGTGGCTAATGGAGGAACTCAACCCTATTCGGATTACACCCTAACAGGGGCGGCTGTATCGAATAATAGTAATGGTGTGTTCTCAAACCTTGTTGCAGGTAATTATGTAGTAAGTGTTGTAGATGCTAACAATTGTACAAAAACAATTAATGAAACTGTTTCTTCACCTGCCCCGTTTTCAGTACCTACTCTGATACCAACAAACCCAAGTTGTTTTGGTTCTGATGATGGTAATATTGACTTAACAATTACTGGCGGAACTTTACCGTATACTTTTGACTGGTCAAATGGTGAAAACACCGAAGATATTGGCTTTCTTTCTTCAGGTACATACAGTGTAACTATCACTGATGAAAATGATTGTGAAATTACTGCTAATCAAACTCTTGTCGATCCATCAGAAGTAATTGCTGATTGGGTTATTAATACTCCAGGAGCTAATGGTCCACACTCTATAGTATCACAGCCAGCACCTTTCAATATCGAATTTATTGACATAAGCCAAAATTCTGATATGACATTAAATCAATGGTGGGTTAATGGTAATAATATGACTTCTAATTTCTACGAAGGTTTTACTACGAATTCTTATCAGCATACATTTACCGAAATGGGTGATTATGAAGTCGTACTAGAAGTTTTTGATGGGAGTTGTTCTGATACTATTTCAGTATTAGTCTCTGTTCAAGGAATAGTAGAATTCAATGCTTTTTCCCCAAATGGAGATAATATTAATGATGATTTTTCTTTCGAAAATTATGGTATTGTAGATTTAAATGCTATATTTTACAATAGGTGGGGAGATAAAATTTACGAAATGGACAATCCGAACGACACTTGGAATGGTGTTTCTATGAATGGATTAGAAGTTCCAGAAGGTGTTTATTTTTATGTTCTCAATGCTACTGGTGAAGATGGAACCTCTTACAATGAAAAAGGTTCTGTAACTATATACAGATAATTTCTTCATTAGTAATTAATTTTTTAACGTTATTTAATATGAAAAATCAATTACTGTTTATTATTTTTTTATTTTCATTTGCAAACGTTCAGTCACAATTTATAACCTCAAATGATACTGTTCTTTGTTCTGGAGAAGATGTAACTCTTGTAGCGTCTGGAGCTAATATTAGCCCATCATTTATCAATACTGATGATATCCATTCTGGAGTTATTGATTTAGGTTTTGATTTCAATTTCTATGGGAACACCTACAACCAATGCGTTCTGTCTGCCAACGGGTACATTACTTTTGATTTAGCACAAGGTGGGGTGTATTCACCATGGACGATAAATAACGCAATTCCAAATGCGGGTCAATTACCTGAAAATGCAATTATGGCGCCTTGGCACGATATTGATCCAAGTGTTGGTGGTAACGTTGTCTACGGTACCTATGGTGCTGCGCCAAATAGGGTGTTTTATGTGGTATGGTGTTCTATGCCAATGTTCTCATGTAATGATTTGATTGTTGGTCAATATCTTCAGATTTTTGAGACTTCCAATAAAATAGAAATTCATATTGATGAAAAACCTTTGTGTATGGCTTGGAATGGTGGCGCAGCTATTCAAGGTATAGTTAATGAAAACAGCACATTATTTGAGATAGTTGATGACCCTGTTCTACTTCAACCCAGAAACTTTCCATTAAATTGGACAGCTGATGATGAAGGTTGGGAGTTTATTCCAAATGCCGACTTTACGGATTATACTGTTAATGCTATTGATTATAGTCCAATAGCAACAGGTACAGTTGTGTGGTCAGATCAATATGGTAATATTTTAAGTGAAGATTTAGAATTAACAGTAACACCAGATACGGGTGCTGTTTATTACTATATTTCTGTAGTTGATGTATGTACAGGAGAAACAATTCCAAATGTTGATTCCATTTTGGTCCAAACATTTTCACCAACCAATGCTGGTTTGGTTGGTACAGTAGGGCAAGACAGTACGATATTTTTATGTGATGTGACTGATGGGACAGAAATTATCGATATAAATGAATATTTGGGTGATGACTATGATGAGGGTGGAACCTGGTTTTTAAATAACCTTGTTGTTTCATCCAATTTGGATTTAGTAGAAAATTCAACAGGCGATTATTCTTATATCACTTACGGTATTAACGATTTATGTAATGACACTTCTTTCGTTAACCTATATGTAAACAAACTTCCAGAGGCAGGAATAGAGGGTTATAGTTTAGTATGTTCAGGAGATCCAACTTTTAGCATGTTTAGTAAATTAAATGGAGTACCTCAAGAAGGTGGGGTATGGTATAATCCAAGTAATGAAATAGCACCAGATATTTTTGATCCACAAAATTCAGAGATTGGAACCTATACTTATGTTGTAGAAGGAGTAAACGCTTGCCCTTCTGATTCTCAGAATTTATTTATTAGTTATCAAGAAGGTTTTCAAATAGAAACATATTCTTACCCAGTTAGTTGTAGTGGATATCAAGATGGCTCTATAACTCTTTTTACAGAAAACAATACTGTTGCTCCAATAACTTATTCTATTGATGGTGGTAACACTTTTAATAATGTAAATGAATTTTATAATCTTGAATATGGAACTTATCAAATTGTAATAAAAGATGGTAATGGCTGTGTTACAGAGGAAGATGTAGTCGTAGCTTCATCAGCTCCCGAGATCAATGTTTTAACTACTGCAACAGATGTTTTATGTAATAGCGATAGCTCTGCTACAGTTTCAGTATCCTCAATTACTGGTGGTAATCTTTCCAATTCTTCATATCAATATTACTGGTTTAATTCTAGCACTGATGAATTAGTGGGTTCTGATTCTTCCATTCAAGTTCCTGTCGGCGGATATTATCTTGTGGTAGAAGATGACAATGGTTGTCAAGGAACAGATGAAGTATCTGTCGAACAGCCTAATCCAATTACTTTTTCCGTTGAAGCGGATGATATAACATGCTATGCTGGAACCGATGGGCAAATACAAGTTTCAGTCAACGGTGGTGGAACACCTCCATATAATTATAAATGGACAAATCAAGGCGACGCCTCTACATCTTACTTATATAACTTGAGTGCTGGTACTTATGATTTGGAAATTACTGACTTTAACGACTGTTTAATTTCTACTAGCATTGAACTTGAGCAATCCGCATCTCCATTAACTGTTGAAATGGGCAATACCATTATAAGTTGTTATGGCGAGTCAACAGGTTCTGCCCAAGTTATTGTTAGTGGAGGAACTCAACCTTATACTTATCAGTGGAGTAGTGGTCATGTAACAGATGTGGCTGAGCAATTACCCCAAGGAAATTATTTTGTTGACGTTACAGATGCAAGAGGTTGTGTGATTTCAGATTCTATTATGATTAATGAAAATGACCCTATAATAAATACCCTTTCTTCAAATTCTGTTTCTTGTTATGGCGGAGCAGATGGAAGTGCGACTGTTTTAAGTACAGGCGGAACAGGGAATTTGGTATATAGTTGGTCTAATCAAAGTACAAATACAACCATCTTTAATCAAAGTTTCGGTGAGTATTGGGTAAAGGTTGAGGATGAACTTGGATGTTATGAAATTGATACCATACAAATTAATCAGCCCAAGCCTCTTAAAGTACAGGTTTTAGGTACCGACGTTAAATGTTATGGAGGTGCAGACGGAACAATTTCAAGTGATGTTACTGGTGGAACGTCACCATACTCTTTCGATTGGAGTCTAGATGGAAATTCGTTTAGTTCAAATCAAGAAGTAACGGGTTTACCAACGACAAACGTTCCTTATGTTTTAACAGTTACCGATAATAATTTATGTGAAGCTTCTGTTTTAGCATTTGTTAATCAGCCAGATTCATTAGTTCTAGACACTAGCCATTTGGTTTCAGCCTATTGTCTTAACATTCCAACTGGCGAGGTTTCAGTAGTTGCATCGGGTGGTTTCTTAAATACAAACAGCTCTTACTCCTTCTTATGGAATACTGGAGATGTTGAAGCTGTTTTAACTAATAAAAACGCTGGTAGCTATACTGTAATAGTAGAAGATGATAACGCATGTAAGGATACGTTGAATATTGATATCCCTTTAGTTGAGACATTTGAATTGCAATTGTCATCGGATTCGTTAAACTGCTATTCTGATGGTAGTGGTTCGGCAACAGTTATAAATTCTGGTGGCTTTGCGCCGTATGATTATTCTTGGAATTCATCAGATGGAATTACACAGTTTATTTCTTCCTCAAATACCAATACACTTTTAAGTATATCTGAAGGCGTAACCAGTGTAGTTGTAACAGATGTTAATGGTTGTACAAAAACAGCTCAGATAGATGTATATCAGCCTGAAGAATTAATATATACCATTACAAAGCTAAGTAACGAAACTTGCTCGGGTGAGTTTTCTTCTTGTGACGGTATCCTTAAATACACCGCTTTCGGCGGAATAGGTAATTACACTTTTACTAGCTTGGATTTAGAAAATAATCTAATTGCCGAATACACTACAGATAGTTTAGCTATTGATTCTTCACTTTGTTCAGGGTTTTATCAAGTACTAGTTGCAGATGAGCATGGTTGTTCAGGAACATTAAGCGGTAGTGGTTTACCTCTTCCTGTAGAGATTATTGCTGGTACTCCTGTTGAGTCAGCAATCAATACGTCCTCAGGCTCTATAGTAAATGATATTTTATGTTATGGTGATACAGCAGCAACTCTTTCAGTATCAAATCCTAACCCATCCTTTACCTATGAATGGTATGTGAATGGAGAACTACTTGCTAGTGGCTTAAGTGCCGTTTTACCTGCTGGAGACATTC
>JAQWJZ010000042.1 GCA_029248105.1 Flavobacteriales bacterium | reverse complement strand
TGTTTAAAATTCTGATTTAAGGCTAAGCATTTTTATAGCACTAATTGCCGCTTCAGTACCTTTGTTTCCATGCTTTCCGCCGGAGCGGTCGATAGCTTGTTGCATGGTGTTATCGGTGAGTACACCAAAGATGACAGGCTTATTGTATTTTAAGGATACATCTTTTATCCCAAGAGCAGTAGTTTGACAAACGTAATCGAAGTGTTTGGTTTCTCCTTGAATAACACTACCTAAACAGATAACAGCATCTACTTTGGAAGATTCAAAAAAGAATTGTGCGGCAAGAGGAAGTTCAAAACTTCCCGGGACATTTTTTCTGATAATATTAGCGTCTATACAACCACAAGCCAAGAGGGCTTCTTTAGCACCTTTGAACAAGCCTTCTATTATTTCACTATTCCATTCGGCAACAGCAATTCCAAACTTCATACCCTCTGCTGAAGGAACGTCGTTATAGTTGTAGTCAGATAAATTTTTGTTTGCTGTAGCCATAAAAAAAGCTCGCAAAGCGAGCTATTAAATTATTGTTTCAATTGAGCTCTGGTGATAAACTTATCGATGTCTCGTGCTTCATCAGAGTTTGAATATTCTTTCTGAATGATTGTGTAATATTCAAGAGCTCTATCTAAATTGCCATCTTCTTCCAATGCCATTGCAGCTCTTTTTAGATAGATAGGAGTGGTGAAATCATTTTTACTGTTGAAAGCGGCTTTTGTCCAATAGTTAATAGCGTTATCAAATTCGCCAGTATTCATATAAGCATCGCCCATACTTCCGTATGCAACAGAAGAGACAACTTCATCATCGCTAGAAAAATCACTTAAATAGTCAATAGCACTTTCGTTATCGCCAGTTTTAAGGAAACATACACCAGCATAATAATTTGCTAAGTTGCCCGCTTCAGTAGAACCATAATCGTCTATAATGTAAAGAAGACCGTATTCTCCATTAACCCCATTAAGGGCTAAATTGAATGAATCAGCTTCAAAGTAACTCACACTTTTAAACAGTTCTTGTTGTGCCTCTTCATTTATAGGATCAACATAAAACTTATCGAAAGCCAAGTACAACGCAATTACACCTACAATAGCAAAAACTATAGTAGATAAAGTCTTTTGATTGTTTTCTACCCATTGCTCAGTACGAGTTAACGTTTCTTCAACTACTGCGAATTGTTCTTCTGTTTTGTCTGTCTTCTTCTTTGCCATTATTTTAATTTTGAGCCACAAAAATAACCTTTTTTTCCATTTGAAAAAGTTTGATGTATTTGACTTCTAATAACTTAAAAAATAGATACTTTAGTGGTATTGAATTGAGCACCAATGTATTTAGATAAATTATCTGTATTAAATTTTAAAAATCATTCTGATAGTAGTTTAGATTTTAACCCCAATATCAATTGTTTCGTTGGGAATAATGGTTCTGGAAAAACTAATCTTCTAGATGCCATTCACTATTTATCGTTTACCAAAAGTTTTTTCATCAAACAGGATAGTATGAATGTATTGTATAATCAATCTTTCATGACTGTTGAGGGTATTTTTGAGAAAGACGACAAGAAAGAGTTGGTACAATGTGCAGTTAAGAGTGGTGTTAAAAAAATAGTTAAACGTAACAAGAAAAAGTACGGCAAGTTGGCTGAGCATATTGGCTTATTTCCTTTGGTTATGGTGTCCCCAACCGACAGCGAGTTGCTTTTGGCTGGAAGTGATGTAAGAAGAAAGTATATGGATAGTGTAATATCCCAGTTTGATAAAGAATATCTGAATACTTTAATCGCATACAATAAGTTAATCTTGCAAAGAAATGCACTCTTGAAGTCTATGGATTCAAAATCCATTCAGTTGAGTTCCTTAGCACTGTATGATGAGCAATTGTCGCCATTAGCACATATTATTTTTAAAAAAAGACAGTCTTTTTTAAATCAGTTATCTCCTATATTTCTAGATTATTACACTTCTATCTCTAATACTGAAGAAGAAGTAAGCATACATTATGAATCTCAATTAACAGAACATAGCTTTTTGGATTTATGTCAACAAAATTTTGAAAAAGATAGAATTGTAAAATTCACATCTGTGGGTATCCATAAAGATGATTTGGTTTTTCATTTGAATGGCTATCCTATTAAGCGAGTAGGTTCGCAAGGTCAACAAAAAACATATCTCTTAGCACTTAAATTAGCCCAATTTGATTTTATGCAAGAGGCTTTAGGTTATAAGCCCATGTTGTTGTTGGATGATGTTTTTGACAAATTGGATGATAATAGGGTAGAACACCTTATGAAATTAGTCGATCAACATCATTTTGGACAAATATTTGTTACCGACACACACCCCGAACGATCTAAGCAGATATTTGATAAGATTTCTGCCGATTATAAATTGTTTCACATAAAAGACGGAGCCGTTGAAAAGGAAGAGTAATCAGCAGACATTAGGAGAAGTCATAAAAGACTTTTTGAGGCAGAGTGGATGGGAACGTAAACTCGACGAAGTCAAAATTATAACAGAATGGGATAAAGTCTTGGGGCCTAGCTTAGCTAAATATACTGAAGAAGTGTTTATACAAAACAATAAGCTTCATATTCGATTAAATTCTTCTACTTTAAGGCAAGAATTATCCTACAAGAAGTCAGAAATTATCAAGGACTTAAATGAAGCTGTAGGTAAAGAGGTAATTACCGATATCGTTCTTAAATAAAAAAAGCCCTAAATCGTAAGATTTAGAGCTTCGTTTATATTGTTATTTTCTGATACTAGAATCTTTCCTCAGCAGAGAAAAAGAAATCTCCTTCGATAGCAGCATTGTCATCTGAGTCAGAACCGTGAACAGCATTTTTTGCTTTACTTTCAGCAAACTCACTTCGGATAGTTCCTTCAGCAGCTTCCGATGGGTCAGTAGCACCTATAAGAGTTCTAAAGTCTAGTACTGCATTATCTTTTTCAAGAATGGCAGCAACGATAGGACCAGAGCTCATATAACTTACTAATTCACCATAAAAAGGACGTTCTTTGTGAACAGCATAAAACTCACCTGCTTTCTCAGCAGAAAGTGCTGTCTTTTTCATTGCTACAATTCTAAATCCTGCAGCATTGATTCGTTCTAAGATAGCTCCGATGTGGCCATTTTCCACTGCTTCGGGCTTTATCATTGTAAATGTTCTATTAGTTGCCATTTTTATCTGTTAAAAATTAATGGCGCGAATTTATAAAATTCCTTTACCATTTACACTCAGTTTTATTCTTATTTTAGCAAACTTTATGAAAGCAACAGAATTAAATGAATTAAAAGCGTTTTTATCCACACCTCGAAAGGTGGTAATAACGACACACAAAGGTCCAGATGGCGATGCTATGGGTTCTTCTTTAGCCTTGTATAATTACCTGCTTATGAAAGGGCATGACGTACAGGTTATTACACCAAACGATTACCCCAAGTTTTTGAAGTGGATGAAAGGTGATGAGTACGTTATTGAGTATTGTTTTCATGAAGAAAAAGCTAAAAGAATAACAAAAAAAGCGGAATTAATCTTTTGTTTAGACTTCAATACACTTAGTAGAATAGATACTTTTGCACCTGTTGTCGAAGAATCAAAAGCCTTGAAAGTATTGATTGACCACCATCAGCAACCCGATGTTTTTGATTTTAATTTTTCAGATACTACCTCATGTTCTACGGCTCAACTCATTTTTGAATTTTTAGAATTGTTGGGAGACGAAGACATGATAGATCAAGATATTGCTGAGTGCTTGTACGCTGGAATAATGACTGACACAGGTAACTTTAGGTTCAATTCGGTAACTTCTAAAACCCATCAAGTGGTATCTTTTTTAATGCAAAAAGGTGCTAGAAACGATTGGGTTTATGACCAAATTCATGATAACAACTCTGTTAGCAGACTGAAATTATTAGGCTATTGCTTGAGTGAAAAGATGGAAGTAATCAGAGAGCTAGGAGTAGCTATCATACATCTAAGTAAAGAAGAATTGGAGCGATTTAACTTTAAAAAAGGCGATACTGAAGGAATAGTTAATTATGCACTTTCTATAGAAGGCATTAATGTAGCAGCCTTTATGGTTGAACGTGATGGAATAATTAAAATATCTTTTCGTTCTAAAGGTGATATTTCTGTTAATCAATTATCTCGTGATCATTTTAATGGTGGCGGTCATAATAATGCAGCAGGGGGTGCTTTTTTCACTACGATGGAAGAAGCAATCTCAAAATTTAAAAACATAATCCCTAACTATATTAATAACAACTAAATTAAAAACAATGAAAAACAAACTTTTTATCCTTGGTGTTGCGGCTACATTAGTAGCATGTAATCAAGAAAACTACACAAATGCTGAATTAACAACACAAATAGATTCTGTAAGTTATAGCTTGGGAATAAGTGTTGCCAACAACCTTAAAAATAGCGGTTTTGAAAGTATAGAAACCGATGCTATGGCGTCAGCCTTTAACGATGTTTTCAGTGACAAAGAAGTAAGAATTACTGAAGATGAAGCCAATCTATTAATACAAGATTACTTTCTCGAATTATCAGAAAAGAAAAGTCAAGAGGCTACTGCTGAAGGAAGTTCTTTTTTAATTGAAAACGCTAAGAAAGTAGGTGTCATCACAACTTCATCGGGCTTACAATATGAAATAATTACTAATGGAACAGGGGCAACGCCTAGTGAATCTGACAAGGTTACTGTTCATTATCATGGAACACTATTAGACGGTACTGTCTTTGACAGTTCGGTAGACAGAGGTCAGCCGGCTACATTTCCTGTAAACGGTGTTATTCCAGGTTGGGTAGAAGCTTTACAATTAATGAATGTAGGTTCAAAGTATAAGCTGTATATACCATCTGATTTAGCCTATGGTGAAAGAGGAGCAGGAGGGGCAATAGGACCAAATGCTACACTTATCTTTGAAGTAGAATTATTGTCTATAAACTAATGGCATTAATCAACGAATTAGAAAAGCAAGGTAATTTTTTGTTTAAATATAGAGGGCAATTTCCAGTTGTCCTCTTTATTTTGGCTATTCCATTCCTTTATTTTACTGATTCTACACACCCTTTATTAGCAGAGAATTATTCCGTTTTAGCCATAGCTTTGTCTTTAGTTGGATTTTTAATTCGTGCTTATACCATCGGTACAACACCTCGAGGCACTTCTGGAAGAAACACCAAAGAACAAGTGGCAGAAGTTTTGAATAGTACTGGTATTTATTCTATGGTCAGACATCCTTTATATTTGGGTAATTATTTTATGTGGATAGGTATTGTAGTATTTACATTCAATTGGTATTTTGTTGTAGTGGTTAGTCTGTTGTATTGGGTATATTATGAGCGTATTATGTTTGCCGAAGAACGTTTTTTGGAACGCAAATTTGGACAGCAATACTTAGAATGGGCTAGTAAGTTACCAGCATTTATACCTAAGTTTTCCCAATTTAAAAAGAGCAATATTCCTTTTTCAGTAGTAAGTGTTTTAAGGAGAGAATATTCGGGCGTACTAGCTACGGTCATAGGTTTTGTATTTGTGCTATTGCTAAGGAATTTTTTTGAAGGAAATAAGGTTCTTGTTTCGGAGTCATGGCTGAATGTACTTGCCATTACTACACTAGTAAGTTTAGTTCTAAGAACATTAAAAAGAAGTACCTCATTATTAGATGAAGAAGGAAGGTCGTAAAAATTAAAAAACCTATTTGAAGAGTTGACAAAAATAGTATATTTGCCGTCCCAACTATGGCGAGGTAGCTCAGTTGGTTAGAGCGTCGGATTCATAACCCGGAGGCCGAGAGTTCAAATCTCTCCCTCGCTACTCTAAAAAGCCCCTGCGTTTGCAGGGGCTTTTTTTGTTATAATAACTCAATGATTACCAGTGAAGTGTCTAGAATATTACTTCTTAGTAGCTTTCAGTGAAAAGACATAAGGCAAAGATTGCTTAGCTCTATTTTTCAGAACATACTGACCTTCTTGGCGTTCAACGGTGCCTTTTATGAAATAAGGAGAGTAGTCAAACTCCTCAAAAGACTGTAATTTTAAACCATTAGATTCGAGGGCAACAAAAATTTCACTTAGAGAATGATTCCACCAGCAATATTCCGTTTTCATATCTTCACCACAATCGGTGTAAGAACCCATTTCTAAAGTTGTAGGAGTATTCTCATCAAAAAAGTAAGGGTGTTGTGTTTTATCGTCTAGGATGTCTAATACAGGGTGAAACTCGACAAGAAGAAAAGTACCACCTTGTTTGAGGTGTTTAGCTACTATTGAGCCCCACAATTTGAGGTCCGGTAGCCAGCCTAATGTACCATAAGACATAAATATAATATCAAATTCTTTTTCTAAATCAAGAGTAAGAACATTAGATTCTACAAAATTAGCCTCAATATTGAGCTCTTTAGAAAGTCCTTTGGCGGCAGATATAGCAGCAGGAGAGAAGTCCACAGCAGTAACATCTGCCCCTTTTTTAGCCCAAGACAAAGAATCTTGACCAAAGTGGCATTGCAGATGTAAAAAAGACTTGCCTTTAACATCGCCCATAGCTTCTAACTCAATAGATTTGAGTGACATGGGGTCTTTTTTGAAAGATTCCAAATCGTAAAAGTCAGATTTGAGGTGAATAGCGGTTCTATCTTCCCAGGACTGACGATTTATTTCTATCTTTTTGTTTAATTTATCCATCGGAGCAAATAAACAAAATTTTATTATGAATCTTTCTTACATACTTAATAATCTCCTAACATGAGAGGGGACAGATAAACGCCGTTTATTAGGGGTGTATATCATTCAGCTTTGTATTAAGTGCTTTAGGCGAAGCAGTTTCAAACACACCTCAATAGATAGGCTTTTGTTGTTTTTGATAAGATCAATTGAAGGAAGACTTTCAGAATAAGTTAGGTGTCAATGTGGTTTAATCACTATGAGTTAAACAAAGAATCTTATTTTTTTTCTATTTCAATATTTGTGAGTTCACAAACAGAAACATTTAAATAATAAGCAATCTTGTATAAGGTAAAGTATGTAGGATTTGAGCCCCCTGACTCTAAGCGACTTAAATTAGATTTTTCCATATTACATTGAGCGGCTAAGACCTGTTGGGGAATTCCTTTCTTCTCACGAATGTTTTTTATGTTTTTTCCTATGAGAAGTTGCATTTTAATTTTATCAAATACTA
>JAQWJZ010000041.1 GCA_029248105.1 Flavobacteriales bacterium | reverse complement strand
ACCACCGACCCCAATATTATATATTTCTCAACCAATACCAAGCTATTCAAAACAAGCAACGGTGGGGTGTCTTGGAGTCAACTTGGTGGCTTACCAAATTTATGGATAACCGACATCGCCACACTAGAAACAGACCCCAATACTGTATAGGTTACATATTCAGGTACCTCGAGCGGCAATAAAGTTTATAAATCCACTAATGGAGGGTCCTCATGGTCAAATATGACCGGATCAGGACTTCCTAATGTACCTGTAAATTGTATTATACTTGATGAAAATACTGACGAAGTATTCGTAGGTGTCGATTTAGGGGTTTATAAATTACCCTCATACACAAGCACATCCTGGTCATTATTTAATAACAACAGCTTGCCCTATGTCTAAGTTAAAGAATTAGAGATACATAAGAGTAGTGCACAATTAGTTGCAGGGACCTATGGTAGAGGAATATGGTCAATCGAATTAAAGCATAAGCCAAACGTTATTTTTTCTGTAGACCAAACTACTGTATGTCAAAATCAGCCCATAACGTTTACGGATGAAAGTGAACATAATCCAACCTCGTAGTTATGGAATTTTGGAGATGGAAATACATCAACCGAACAAAATCCGACACATACATATGCAAGTGGAGGAGCATTTAATGTGACTCTTACCGCAACGAATTCATATGGCAGTTCATCAGAAACCTATAATAACTATATTAATGTGGTACCTCTGAGTGGTAGCCCTGTTAGTAATATTACTGCAACGGGTTCATACGATTGGTTTGGCACTACTTATTATTGTTCAGGCACTTATTATTATGTTTCTCCTTCATGTCAAGATTATACTCTAAACCTAACTGTAAATAATCCTCTTATATCAACAACAAATGTTACTGAATGTGATGAATATACTTGGGATATTTCTGGACAGCAATATACTTCAAGCGGGACTTACTATCAGTCTGTTTTAGCACCTCAAGGATGTTTTGCTGATAAAAAATTAATTCTTACTATCAACGCATCCACAGAGGCGAGTCAAACGCATAGTGCGACTTATAGTTATTCATGGAATGGCGAAAACTATTTTTGTAGCGGCACATACTACCATTATAGTACAAATGCCGAGGGTTGCCCACATACTGATATTTTATATTTAAACATTGAATAAAAAATACAGTATATTTTTTTTATAGCCTGAGTCTTTTTTAGATTCAGGCTATTTTTATTCATACTTTTGCTTCCTAAAATTTCTATTTGTTCATTTGAAAGTCCAACTACATAAAGGTTCAAAATATTTAGACCAAAATCAATGGGAAAAATTACGTCCTAAAGAGAATGTATTCATGTCTTTGGACTTCAAAAAGACTTTTGAAAAATTTCATCAGAAACAGATACAATCCATATACTACACCGTTGATGATGAATTAAATAGTGCTATGGGCTATGCTCAGCATTTCATTATTGGAGGAAATAAAATTCACTCTTATCAAAAAAAGAACGATTTAGGCCAAAGTATTATAAGTCTTGTTTTGCGTCTGTTAAAACTTAGAGTAGTAGCGTTGGGCAACGGTCTTTTGACTAATATTTCTAATCTATATATCCCAAAAATAAGCGACAAGAGCTTATTTGTAAAAAACCTGTTGAACGCCATTCAAGAGGATTTTGGAGTCGGTAAGTTTATCATCCCCGATCATTTTTTTAAAGCACTAAATATAGATAACCCTAATGAAGCATTTCCTGAATTGATAAAAATCGAAGTCGATGAGGATATGCAAATGAAGATCCCTCAAGAATGGCAAACATTTGAGGATTATAGACAAGCTCTAAAGAAAAAATACAGAAGTCGCTTAAAAAGTGTTCTTAAAAAAAGTGATGCCGTAAGTGTAAAAGCACTGGATAAAGAAGGTTTAGAAAAATATGCCCAAAAAATGCAAGAATTGTTTGCCAATGTGCATCAAAAATCGGCCTTTGCTATAGCTCCTTTCAATACGGATATATACCGAGATTTAATTATACTCGACAACCCTCAATGCCTCGTTTTTGGCTACTTCCTAAACGATGAAATGATTGCCTTTTCCTCAGAGTTGAGGACCGAAAAAACCCTTTATTCTTACTTCATAGGACTGGACTACAGATACAACCGCTCTCATCGTGTTTACGAGAAAATTTTGAATCAAACCATAAAAGGAGCCATTGAACATAACAAACAACACCTTGTTTTTGGAAGAACAGCAGCAGAATTTAAGAGTAATGTGGGTGCAACACCAATTCAATCTCATATTTATATCTACCTTAAGAGTCCCTTATTAAGGCGTATTCTTAGGCCCATACTATCTCAGATTAAACCCAAAGTCTGGACGCAAAGGAAGCCTTTTGCATAGATTTAAAATAAGCTATTTTCTATCGTATTTACAACAATGGTGTAGCTTGTTATAAACCTCATCGTCTGCCTTATAATTTTCAGTATCATAACCCACAGATGCTATTTTCTTTTGTATTTCATCAATATCGGTTTGCTCGGACAAAAATTTAACTACTAGTATCTTAGTCTCCGAACTCCATTTGGCAAAAATAACACCATCTATAGATTTGACAGTGCTAACAATGGTTTTATGACACATTCCGCAGTTGCCCCAAACTTTTATCTTCATTTTGACTTTATCCCCACTGGCAAAAAGTAAAGTTGAACACAGCAATGAAAAAATGAATAATAATGGAAATGTTTTTTTAATTGATATCATAACGTAAGGGGTTATAAGCTGATTAAATTTTGTTAGAAGACTTGCTCAACTGCAATTTACAAAAAAAATACTCAAAGGATTTAAAGGAAAAACAATAGATTTGTGATAATGATATCAGCGCCAAGCATACTCATAATAATTCCAGCTAGAGCAGGTTCAAAACGTATTAAAGGTAAAAACACCAAACCTTTTAACGGTATTCCTCTAGTAGAACACAGCATAAGATATGCTCAACATTGTATAGGTACAGATACCGTAATATCAACGAACGATAAACAAATTGAGCTTATAGCTCAACAATATAATGTGCCTATACTTTGGCGAGATGAAAGTTTAGCTACAGACCATACGCCCACAAGAGAGGTCGTAAAAGATGTTATTGCCCAAACCGATAAGATATACGACTACATTGTGGTATTACAACCCACCAATCCTTTACGGCCTAAAAAGATGTTTAAAGAGGCCTTCGAATTACTACAAGAAAAGCAAAGCGACTGTCTGATAACAGTCAGTTTAAACCAGCATAAACTCGGTAAAATCGAACATTCAACCTTTAAGCCATTCACCTATGAATTTGGACAAAGATCGCAAGATTTAGAGCCCTTATACTATGAAAACGGATTGCTTTATTTATGTTCATACGACTTAGCCAAAAATGGCAAATTGATAAGCGAAAAACCAACGGCTATGCTTATTGATCACCCATATGCTAGCGTAGATATTGATACAGAGTTGGATTGGAAGTGGGCAGAATTAATCTCAAAAGAATACCATGATTGAAATAGCAGGAAGAAAAATTGGAGCAGAATACCCCCCAGTTGTCATTGCTGAAATTGGCATTAACCACGAGGGAAGTTTAGAAGTAGCTAAAGAAATGGTAAATGCGGCACATCGTGCAGGTGTAGAAATAGTCAAGCATCAAACCCACATTGTAGAAGATGAAATGAGTGGGGCTGCCAAAAAGGTAATCCCTGGCAATGCCGATGTTTCCATTTATGAAATTATGGAGCGCTGTTCGCTTAACGAAAGGGAAGAGCTGGAACTCAAAAAATACGTAGAATCCAAAGGGATGATATTTATAAGTACGCCATTTTCTAGAGCTGCTGCCGACAGACTACATCAATGGGATGTTCCAGCCTATAAAATTGGCTCTGGCGAATGTAATAACTACCCATTATTAGAGCATATTTCGTCTTTCGGTAAGCCTATTATTTTGAGTACTGGCATGAATACTATTGAAAGCATTACAAAGGCTGTATCCATTTTCAAAAAACATAATGTTCAATACGCTTTATTGCACACTACAAACTTGTACCCTACTCCTAATCGATTGGTCCGATTAGGAGCTATGCAAGAGATGGCCAATCATTTTTCGGGCACCACTTTTGGCTTATCTGACCATACCATAAGCAATCATGCTTGTTTAGGAGCCGTTGCTTTAGGAGCGTCTATCTTAGAAAGACACTTTACGGACCACATGAACAGAACAGGTCCAGATATTGTGTGTTCTATGGACGAAGAAAACTGTAAAGCACTTATTGAAGGTAGTCGCATTATTTGGGAACAAAGTGGAGGAACAAAAGGTCCTGCCGAAGAAGAGCAAGTGACTATTGACTTTGCCTTTGCTACGGTATGTTCTATCAAAAATATCACAAAAGGAGAGGCTCTTAGCATGGATAATATCTGGGTTAAACGTCCTGGAACAGGTCCAATACTAGCCGAACATTTCAACTCTATTTTGGGTAAAAAAGCCAAAAGAGATATACAAAACGATGAACAATTAAACTGGCAAGATTTTGAGTAAGACTATCGTATTTCTTTCTGGTACTCGTGCCGATTTTGGCAAGTTAAAATCCTTAATAAAAATCAGTTCAGAATCGGATGATTTTAAGGTTCATATTTTTGCTACAGGTATGCACCTACAAGAAGAGTATGGCTATACCGTTAACGAAATAGAAAAATCTGGTTTTAAAAACATTCATAAATTTCCTAATCACACCAAAGAATCCACTATGGATTTGACTCTTGCCAAAACCATAGAAGGGTTATCGAGTTTTGTAAAAGAAGTACAAGCAGATATGTTGCTTGTTCATGGTGACAGAGTGGAAGCCTTAGCAGGGGCAATTGTCGGCTCTTTGAATAATATTTTGGTAGGGCATATAGAAGGTGGTGAAGTATCGGGAACTATTGATGAACTTATTAGGCATTCGATAAGCAAACTGAGTCACATCCATTTTGTAGCTAATGAAGAAGCTAAACAACGCTTACTACAGATGGGTGAGTTAGAAAGTCAAATCTTTGTGATTGGCTCACCAGATATTGATATTATGTTTTCAGAAAGTTTGCCAAGCTTAAATGAGGCTGTGGATTATTATGATATTCCATTTAAGCGCTTTAATATCTTAATGTTTCACCCTGTCACTACTGAAAATAAAATAGCAGAATACGCTAATAATTTAGTGAATTCTGTATTAGAAGACGATGGTAACTATATCGTCATCAAGCCCAATAATGACATGGGTTCATCTTTGATAAATAAGGCTTTAAAAAAATTAGAAAATAATTCAAGGTTTAAAATTTTTCCGTCTCTACGCTTTGAATATTTCTTAGTGCTTCTAAAAAATTGTCAATTTATTATTGGCAATAGTAGTGCTGGAGTAAGAGAGGCTCCCTATTATGGTGTTACAAGTATTGATATTGGAAGCCGACAATTGAATAGAGTCAAATCCGATAGTGTTGTACACTGTTCTTATGACAAAAAAGAGATACGTTTAGCCATAGAAAAAGCTAAAAATAGGACGCCAAGCAAGTCAAGTCATCCATTTGGAAAGGGACAAAGTGACCAACTATTTATAGAACTGCTAATGGGTGCTGAGCTGTGGTCAATTCCTTGTCAAAAACAATTTAAAGATCGTGAATTTTCTAACAATTAATCCTTAAATTTGTTCCTCTAAATAACACCAAATGAAAAAGCTATTTTATTTATCTCTAATTACAATTTGTAGTATCTGTTTCGTATCTTGTGAAAAGGATAATACAGTGTCTCACACTCATGAAGGCAGCTGTTGCGGAACGGAGCAATGCGAATGCAATCACAACGATAACAAAGACAATGTTTGTGCCGCCTGTGGAATGGAAAATTGTACTATGGGCTGTGCGACTAACTAAATAGTTGATTTAAACTGCTCTAGAAAACGAACATCATTTTCAAAGAATAAACGTAAGTCCTTGACTTGATATTTGAGCATAGCTATTCGTTCTATACCCATACCAAAAGCAAAGCCAGTATATATCTCTGGGTCAATGCCACAATTTCTGAGTACGTTAGGGTCAACCATACCACAGCCTAGGATTTCTAAATAACCTGTGTATTTACATACGTTACACCCTTTGCCAGAGCATATATTACAAGACACATCTACCTCAGCACTTGGTTCAGTAAAAGGAAAATAGGACGGACGTAATCGGATCTCTGTTTTGTCGCCAAACATTTCTTTAGCAAAGTAAAGCAAGGTCTGTTTAAGGTCCGCAAAAGAAACGTCTTTATCAATGTATAACCCTTCTACTTGATGGAAAATACAATGCGCTCGAGCTGAAATGGCTTCATTTCTGTATACTCTACCTGGTGATAATGTCCTAATGGGAGGCTGGTTGTCTTCCATAAACCTAACCTGTACCGATGAAGTATGTGTTCTGAGTAAGATGTCAGGGTTTTGCTGAATAAAGAAAGTATCCTGCATATCTCTTGCTGGGTGCTCATCGGGTAAATTAAGAGCGGTGAAGTTGTGCCAATCGTCTTCTATCTCCGGTCCTTCTGAAAGAGTGAAGCCAATACGATTAAATATGTCAACAATCTCGTTTCGCACTAATGATAAAGGGTGTCTGCTGCCTAATTGATCTTCTACAACAGGCCTTGACAAATCTAAGCCTGAAGATTGCTCCGTATTATCTGAAAAACTTTGTTTGCCTTCTTCCAATTTATCTTGAATGGCTTTTTTAAGCTGGTTTAGAGCTTGTCCAAAATCTTTCTTTTGCTCATTAGGCACTTCTTTAAACGCCGCAAACAAATCGTTCATCAAACCTTTTTTACCGAGGTATTGAATACGAAACTGTTCTAACTCTTCCGCATTTTTGGGAGAATAAGAGGAGACCTCAACTAATAATTCTTTAGCTTTTTGTAACATCTACTTGATTAGGCTTACTTTCATAACTACTTTTTCTAAGGGTAAGTTGTTTTTGTCCCTTTTTACATTCGATATTTTAGAGATGAGCTCAAGGCCTTCTATAACCTCTCCAAACACCGTATAGTTAGCGTCCAAATGTGGTGTTCCTCCAATTGTAGAATAGGCTTTTTGCTGTTCCTTGTTAAAGGTTACCCCCATTCTATTAGCAAACATAGTTAAGGTTTTTTCATCATAAACTTGACCTTCAACAATATAAAACTGCGAGCCTGAAGACTCTTTTTTGGGATTGACCGCATCGCCCATACGAGCTGCTGCTAGAGCGCCTTTTTTATGAAAAAATTTCTTGTTAAATTCTGCTGGTAAGGTGTAACCCGGACCTCCATTGCCAATCGATTGCTGAGGATTTTCTTCTTTAGAAACAGGGTCTCCACCTTGAATCATAAAGCCAGGGATAACTCTGTGAAAAAGTGTGCCATTATAAAAACCGTCTTTAACAAGTTTTATGAAATTATCTCTATGTATTGGGGTTTCATCATAAAGCTCGGCTACTATATCACCATAGTTAGTGGATATTTTTACTTTTACTCGCTCTTGAGAATGCGCAAGTAGACTTAAAGAAAATGCTAATACGACTGTTAATATTGGTTTCATATAATTACTATCTTTGTTTGGATAAGCAAATTAACAAATAATCATTTACAAAATGAAGATAAGTCGACTGCTGATTGTTTTTATTACCCTATTTTCTCTGTCTTCGTGTTACGAAGAGCCGCTAACTAAAGGTATTATTACCGTCTATGACATGGAAGGCAATACCGTTTCTGGGGCGACTGTTAAACTATATCAAGAGGACATCGTCGGTGTTACTCAAACGGATGTTGTTAGCACTTTAGTATCTGACTTCAACGGGCAAACAGAACATGTTTTAGAATTGGAGGCTTTAATGAATGTTGAAGCTTACACATTAACTGACGCTGAGTCTGCTGATACCCTATTGTACGGCACAACAGTTATTCGTTTGACACGAGGAAAAACCATTTATAAAAATATTGAGATACTTCCTGTAAACTAGTTGAAGTACTCTATAATTGCCTCTTTAATCATTTCATCTTGTTGCTTAGCATTAAGGCTAGGCAATTTATCAGTGGCTTTCCAATGTGGCCAGCCGTCTTCATCGTGACCAGAAAATTCATAAATGCCCCATTGGCTTAAAAGCGCACAAACAGCAATATGAATGACATCCAACTTCTGATTTTTGTTCAATTTCTGATAACCTTGCCCCAACTCCTGTAGCCCAATAAGAAACAATATGGCTTGTAAATCTAAGCCCTCACCAAAACGATGGGCAAGTTTCGCAAGTAAATTATTCCAATTTTCATCTAAGCTGTTTTCCATGCCACAAAAATACTACTTTTGAAGTCTTATGAATTATTTAGATATTGTTTTAGCTGTTCCTCTGTTGTGGGGTTTGTATAAAGGTATAAGCAAGGGGATTGTAAAAGAACTTGCTGCCCTAATTGCTTTAATAGCTGGTATATATGGTGCTGTTCATTTTGCAGATAGCATCCATCCCTATTTAAAAGAGCACTTTTCTATAGAAACCTCATTTGTTCCTATTGTATCATTCGCCATTACGTTTATTGCCATTGTTTTAGCAATAAGATTAGTCGGATTTATAATAGATAAAATTGTTAAAGCAGTTGCCTTAGGTATTATTAGTCGTTTATTGGGCGGTGTTTTTGGAATAATGAAAACCGCATTTATAATAAGTGGATTGCTTCTTATTTTTAACACCTTTGATTACTATCTCAATTTGATACCTATCAAACAGAAAAAAGAATCCGTATTGTATGAGCCTATCTCAAACATGATACCTTCAATAATGCCAAATGTAAAAGATGGTGACTCTTTAATTAAAGAAGCTGAAAAGGTTTGGAAAGATACTGAAGATAAAATTAGTCTTTAATAATCGCCGCAATTCCTGGCAAGGCCTTGCCTTCTAAGTATTCAAGCATAGCGCCACCACCTGTTGATACATAGCTTACCTTATCAGACATATCGTATTTATTAATTGCTGCTACAGAATCGCCACCACCTACAAGAGTGAAAGCCCCTTTATTGGTAGCGCTAACTAAAGCGTCAGCAATGGCTTTTGTGCCTTGAGAAAAGTTTTCCATTTCAAAAACTCCCATTGGACCGTTCCACAATATAGTAGCTGATTGTTCTATTACTTCTGTAAACTGTTGTGCG
Source organism: Flavobacteriales bacterium (assembly GCA_029248105.1). Taxonomy (NCBI): domain Bacteria; kingdom Pseudomonadati; phylum Bacteroidota; class Flavobacteriia; order Flavobacteriales; species Flavobacteriales bacterium. Next base: position 16,985 of record JAQWJZ010000041.1, on the reverse strand, counting down.
GTCTGATGTCCAATATCTAAGCCCATAAAACCCTCAGGAACATTGCCCACCAAAGAGTATTCTTTGTTAGCGTCGTTTTCAAACTTATCTGCATTCATAGAATCAGTAGGAATACACAGCCTAACGCCTTTTGCTTTAGCCGTCTCCATAATTTCTAGAGCCAAATCCAACTTGTCTTCTTCTACTAAAGAATTTCCTACTTCACCTCCCATTGCCTTAACAAAAGTATAAGTCATGCCCCCGCCAATTATTAAGTTGTCGACTTCTTCAAGCATACGAAGGATGATAGTGATTTTAGAAGATACTTTTGCACCTCCCATAATGGCAGTAAATGGCTTTTTTGCTCCTCCAACCACTTTGTCAATATTCTCTATCTCATTAGCCATCACATATCCAAAGCACTTTTTGTCTTGAAAAAGTTGGGCAATAACAGCTGTTGAAGCGTGGGCTCTATGAGCGGTTCCGAAAGCGTCATTGACATAAACATCTCCTAATTCTGACAGTTGTTTTGCAAAAGCAAGATCACCAGCAGTTTCTTCAGAGTGAAAACGTAAATTTTCAACCAATAACACCTCTCCTGATTGTAAAGATTGACTAGCCTGAACAGCTTTTTCTCCAACACATTGGTCAACAAACTTAACATCAACGGATAATAAATCACTTAAGTGAGATACTAAATGACGCATCGACAGCTTATCTTCTGTTCCTTTAGGTCTTCCTCTATGTGACATTAATACTACAGAGCCGCCAGAAGAAATAATCTTATTTATGGTTGGTAGAGTAGCTCTCATTCTCGTATCGTCGGTAATTTTCAAGTCTGCATCCATAGGCACATTGAAGTCTACCCTAATAAGAAAACGTTGGTTTTGAAAAGGAAAAGAATCTAGGTGTTTCATTTGTAAAAAATTTAGGCAAATGTATATTTTCTTTAAGTAATCTAAAAAAGATTTATTCATTACCTTTGAAGAATTAGTGAATAACAACTATGCTTTTTAAAGATATTCCTTCCAACGATAGGGCAAAACAACATTTACTTAAAGCTGTCCAAAATGACAGGTTAAGTCATGCGCATTTGTTTTTAGGGGAAGACGGCTCTTCTGGCCTAGCTATGGCGTGGGCTTTTGCACAATATTTGATGTGCGCCGAACCCACAGAAAACGATTCATGCGGCAGATGTCCCTCATGCTTAAAGAGTGCTAAGCTTAGCCACCCTGACTTGCATTGGGTTTTCCCTGTTATTACTGGCAAAGGCAGTAATCCTACTAGCGATTTGTTTATTTCAGACTGGAGATCCTTGTTAGAAAATAATCCTTTCCCCTCTGAAGAAGATTGGTATTCTCATTTGGGGACAACTAACAAGCAAGGCTTTATAAGCGTAAACGAAGCAAATGAATTAAGTAAAAAAACTATCCTTAAACCTTATGAGGGTTCGTATAGAGTTATTATTATTTGGCATGCCGAGAAGATGCATGGGCCAACAGCCAATAAACTTTTGAAGCTACTGGAAGAGCCACCAGAAAAAACCATCTTTATCCTATTAACATCACATGCTGAAAACTTACTAGCTACCATTGTTTCTAGGCTACAAAGTTTAAGCATTGACCCAACCGATGAAAAGAGCCTTTCAGACTTCCTTCAAAAAAGCTATAATGTCGATGAAGGTCGTGCTAACGAAACAGCAATATTGTCTGACGGCAACATTGGCAAGGCTATTCATTTTTTAATTGGAAATGAAATGCTGTCTCAAAATACAGAAGAGTTCCAAAATTGGATGAGGATGTGTTATAAAGCAAAAGTTGTAGAATTATCATCTTGGATTGACACTGCCAACTCATGGGGAAGAGAGCAACAAAAAGGGTTTTTGCAATATGCCTTACATATGGTCAGAGAAAGCTTAATACAAAATTTTGCTCATCATAGCATAAAAAAAGTTAGAGAGGAAGAACGGGTTTTTACCGAAAAGTTTGCTCCTTTCATTCATCAAAATAATGCTGTTGAAATAATTGAAGAATTAGAACTTGCCCATCAACATATTACTAGAAACGGAAATGCTAAAATTATTTTTATGGATTTGACACTAAAGATGGTCGTGCTTCTTCACGCTAAAAGTATAAATTTGCAAACAACTACAAACTAAATACTATGGGTTGCTCAGGATGTTCTTCAGGCGGATGTGGTAGCGGATTACCAAGAGGTTGTAAAAACAACGGTAACTGCGGTAGTGGAGGGTGTAATCAATTGTCTGTTTTTGACTGGCTTGCTAACATTCAAGATGCTGATAGCGACAGCACATTCATGGGCGTAGAAGTGCGTTTTAAAGGTAGTCGTAAAGAATTCTATAACAACTCCAAAAAACTACCATTATCAGTTGGCGATGTAGTGGCTGTTCAGTCCGATTCTGGGCACGATATTGGTGTAGTATCTATCATCGGTTCATTAGCAAAGTTGCAAATGAAAAAGAAGATAAAATCATCCTCACTGGACGATTTATGTATTATCTACAGAAAGGCTAAAGAAAACGATATCCTAAAATGGAAAGAAGCTGTTGCCTTAGAAAATGAAACCATGCATGGAGCAAGGAAATCTGCCGAACTGCTAGGGCTTGAGATGAAAATAAGCGACGTAGAATATCAAGGCGATAAAAATAAAGCGACCTTTTATTATACGGCTAATGGTAGAGTTGACTTTAGAGAGTTAATAAAGGCCTTATCTTCTCAGTTTAAAATCAGAATAGAAATGCGACAAATTGGAGCACGACAAGAAGCTGCAAGGCTGGGTGGTATTGGGGCGTGTGGTAGAGAGTTGTGTTGCTCCTCTTGGCTAACAGATTTTAGAAGTGTAAGCACCTCTGCCGCTAGGTATCAACAGCTATCTATAAACCCTCAAAAATTAGCCGGTCAGTGTGGTAAACTTAAATGCTGTCTAAACTATGAGCTAGATGGATATATGGAGGGGATCAAAGAATTTCCAAACACAAACACTAAGCTTAAAACAAAATTAGGAGAGTGTTCATTCATCAAAATGGATATTTTTCAGCGTAAAATGTGGTACGCATACCCTATGTCTGCTAATGAATCAATAGTTGAGCTTCCACTCGACTATGTCAACAAAGTGATTGAACAAAACTCAAAAGGTATTGTCCCTGATAAATTAGAGCAATTCTTTACACCAATAGACACGCCTAAAAATGATTACGAAAATGTTGTTGGACAAGACAGTATTAATCGTTTCGACAATCGTCAAAAAAAGCAAAAGAAAGGTAAAAAACGTCGATTCTTTAAAAGAAAAACTAAAAAGGTATGATGAAATATTGTTACATAACTGTTGTTTTACTTTTCTTGTTTTCATGTGATTCCAACAGAGTCTTCGAAAAAAATATATCTATAGAAAATAACGTTTGGACACTCAATCAAACACCCTCTTTTGAATATAACCATATAGATACTATATCGGAGCTGAATATGCTTGTTAACGTAAGGCATTCGAGCAGCTATCCATTCTCTAATTTATGGATATTTGTAAATACTATTTCTCCAGATGGAACAATAAAAAAAGACACCCTAGAGTGTGTTTTAGCAGAGAAAAACGGGAAGTGGATTGGAAATGGATTGGGGGATATATGGGACATTCAATGTCAGTTTAAAACAAGTCGACTCAAAGAAGATGGATGGTATACATTTAAAATTGAGCAAGCTATGCGACATGGCGACTTGGCTAAGATTGAGGAACTTCCAGGGATAATGGAAATAGGTTTAAGAATAGAAAAATAAGACTAAATATGATGAAAAATACATCTATCAAGCAAAAGGTGTTTTCGTTGTGGCTATTGATTTTAAGTCCAATTATCCTTTTATCCATTACCCTTTACCTTACTTCTGTGGGTTTATTTGGTGAACTTCCAACCTTTGAAGAACTAGAAAACCCAAAAAGTAATTTAGCAACAGAAATCATATCCTCCGATGGTGTTGTTTTAGGTAAATACTTTTTTGAAAATAGAAGCAATGTCAAATATCATGAGTTAAGCCCTAAGCTTGTAGATGCTCTTATATCGACCGAAGATATAAGGTTCCGAGATCATTCTGGAATAGATATTCGTGCGCTGTTACGAGCTGTAAAAGGTGTGATGACAGGCTCAAACTCCGGTGGAGCTAGTACAATTACTCAACAACTTGCTAAAATGTTGTTTACTGAAAAACCAGCCTCTGGACTTCAAAGAGTAATGCAAAAATTTAAAGAGTGGATAATCGCCGTTAGACTAGAAAGGCAATACACTAAAGATGAGATTCTTACCATGTATCTCAATAAATTTGATTTCATAAATAATGCTGTTGGGATAAAATCAGCCTCTCAAATATATTTTAATACTACACCTGATGCTTTAACAATAGAAGAGTCTGCAATGCTTGTGGGAATGTTAAAAAACCCTTCGCTATATAACCCTAACAGAAGGTTAGAAATTAGCCAAGAAAGACGGAATGTGGTGCTCTCACAAATGAAGAAATACGACTATGTCTCTGCATTAGAATTTGATTCTTTATCAAATAACCCTATAACATTAGACTTCAAAAAAGCGAGCCATAATGAAGGGCTTGCCCCATACCTTAGAGAATACCTTAGAGGTGATCTTAAAGAATGGTGTAAAGAAAATCATAAAGCCGATGGTACTAACTACAATCTTTATACAGATGGTCTAAAAATTTATACCTCTATAAATTCTAAAATGCAAGAATATGCTGAAGATGCTGTTCACTCTCATTTAGCCTCGTTGCAAAGCGACTTTTTCAAACATTGGAAGGGCTATTCAAACGCACCGTTTCCAAAAGATTTCGATAGAGAACAAATTATGGCAATATTAGAGCTAGGCATGAAACGTTCTGACCGTTATAAAAAATTAAAAAGCCGTAAAGCATCTGAAAAAGAAATAAAAAAAGCATTTAGAACAAAAGTCCCAATGCGAGTTTTTACTTGGAAAGGAGAAAGAGATACCACAATGTCACCTATGGACTCTGTACGTTATTATAAATACTTCATACATTCGGGAATGATGAGTATGGATCCAAATACTGGTCATGTAAAAGCCTATGTTGGAGGTATTAATTATAAGTATTTTAAATACGATCACGTCAAGGTCGGTAAACGACAAGTAGGTTCGACTTTTAAACCTTTTTTATATGCCTTGGCCATGCAAGAAGGGTATTCCCCCTGCTATGAAATCCCTAACGTACCTGTAGTTTTTGAAAAAAATCAATGGGGACTCCCCGACAAAGATTGGGTTCCAAGAAACTCTGATGACAAATACGAAGGTATATTGATGAGTTTACGTTTCGGCTTAGCCAACTCCATTAATACCATTACGGCGTACATTATGAAACAATTTGGCCCTCATTCTGTACTAGATTTAGCAAAGAAAATGGGTATTAGTAGTAAGCTCGACCCAGTTCCATCTATTTGTTTAGGCACATTCGATTTATCTGTTTATGAAATGGTAGGAGCCTATTCTACATTTGTAAATAAAGGAATATGGACAGAGCCAATTATCGTAACAAGAATAGAAGATAAAAATGGTATTCTACTTCAAGATTTTGCCCCTAAGACAAATGAGGCTATGAGTGAAAAAACGGCTGATTTGATGGTAAGAATGTTGCAAGGTGTAGTGGACGGGGTGTATAACCCTCATGCTGATGTAAGCATGGGTACAGGAGTAAGGTTAAGAAGAAAATATAAGTTCGAGAATGAAATAGGTGGTAAAACAGGTACCACCCAAAACAATTCTGACGGTTGGTTCATGGGAATAACTCCTAACTTAGTCACAGGAGTATGGTCTGGTAATGAAGATAGAAGTGTCCATTTCAGAACTACTTTTTATGGACAAGGGGCAAATATGGCTTTACCCGTTTGGGCCGAGTATATGCAAAAAGTATACGCCGACACTTTAACGCTAGGCATTTATCCTGAAAAATTTAATATCCCTCAATCCGTTGATGTACTACTAGATTGTGGGGCAAATGATGAGGGAGTGACTGAATACGAAGAATTTTAATCTTATTAATATGATAAACAAAGTAGTAAATTCCATAGCAGAAGCAATAGAAGGGGTAGAAGACAATATGACTTTTATGCTTGGTGGATTTGGATTATGTGGAATCCCTGAAAATGCTATTCAGGCTTTATCCGATTCCAACATTAAAGGCTTAACATGCATTTCTAACAACGCAGGTGTTGATGACTTTGGGCTCGGCTTATTGCTTAAAAAGAAGCAAATAAAAAAGATGATCTCTTCATATGTGGGAGAAAATGCTGAGTTTGAACGTCAGATGCTGAGTGGTGAACTAGAGGTAGATTTAATCCCTCAAGGGTCGTTAGCCGAACGATGTAGAGCTGGAGGCGCAGGTATTCCCGCATTCTTCACTCCTGCTGGTTATGGAACAGAAATTGCTGAAGGCAAAGAGGTTCGAGATTTTAACGGTCAGCCACACATTTTAGAATCTGCATTAGAAGCAGACTATGCATTTGTTAAAGCTTGGAAAGGGGATACCGCTGGCAATCTGATCTTTAAAGGTACTGCTCGAAATTTTAATCCTATGATGGCAATGGCTGGCAAAATAACTGTAGCTGAGGTAGAACACTTAGTCCCAGCGGGGGAATTAGACCCCGCACAGATACATACGCCAGGTATTTTTGTACAACGTATTTTTCAAGGGGCAAACTACGAGAAAAGAATAGAACAACGAACCGTAAGAACTAAAGAATAATGGCATTAGACAAAATAGGTATAGCGAAACGCATTGCACAGGAACTTAAAGACGGCTATTATATAAATTTAGGTATTGGAATTCCTACATTAGTAGCAAATTATATCCCTCAAGGTATAAACGTAGAATTTCAATCTGAAAACGGTGTGTTAGGAATGGGGCCTTTCCCCTTTGAAGGTGAAGAAGATGCAGATCTTATAAATGCTGGTAAACAAACGATTACAACCCTAGATGGTGCTGTGTTCTTTGATTCTGCTACTAGTTTCTCTATGATAAGAGGTAAACATGTTCAGCTAACAGTGCTAGGGGCGATGGAAGTTTCGGAACAAGGTGATATCGCTAACTGGAAAATACCCGGCAAAATGGTAAAGGGAATGGGTGGTGCAATGGATCTAGTCGCCTCGGCAGACAATATCATTGTGGCCATGATGCATACCAATAAAAAAGGAGAGAGTAAACTTTTAAAAAAATGTAGCCTCCCTTTAACGGGAGTTGCTTGTGTAAAAAAGATAGTAACAAATCTCGCCGTTCTTGAAATTACTGACCAAGGCTTTAAACTTCTAGAAAGAGCGCCGGGAGTTAGTGTAGTAGATATACAAAATGCTACTGAAGGTAATCTGATAATAGAAGGGGAAACACCAGAAATGAACTTATAAAAAAGATGCCGAGGCGTTAACCTCGGCATCCCACTTAACCTTAACAAGTTCATTTATGAAGCGTAAGCTTTCATGTTTTAAGTACTACAAATGTATAACGAATAAACCCCTTAAAAAAGTATTTTTCGATGAGTCATTAAACTATCTGACAAACAAGGCGTTTTAGCAGATGAAGCTGCTTTAGAACCCAAAAATGAACTAAATAAGTGAGTAAAATCAAGAATATCTAGGCGAAATACTAGGCCTTAGTCGCTTTTTTAATATTCTCCTTTCTTCCTTCAGGAATAGCAGAAATTAATCGCTGAGTATATGGTGTTTTTGCTTCCAAGTAAATTTGATCTGCATCGCCCATTTCTTCAATCTTTCCGTTTTGCATGACGACCATTCTATCGCTCATATACTTCACCACTGAAAGGTCATGCGAAATGAAGATGTAAGTCAAGCCGAACTCCTTTTTTAAATCGTTTAAAAGGTTAAGCACTTGTGCTTGAACAGATACGTCTAATGCAGAAACAGACTCGTCACAGATGATGAATTTAGGGTTTACAGCCAATGCCCTTGCAATCCCTATTCGTTGGCGTTGTCCTCCAGAAAATTCGTGAGGATAGCGGTTAAAGTGTTCTGCTCCCAAACTTACTTTTTCCAATAACTCTTCTACACGTTTTTTACGCTCTTCATCATTGGCTAAAATGCCATGAACCTGCATAGGCTCCATAATAGCATTGCCTATTGTCATACGAGGGTTTAGCGAAGAATAAGGGTCTTGAAAAATGATTTGCACTTCCTTTCTAAATGCTCTTAACTCTTGCTCATTAAATGTGGCGATATCCCTACCTTTATAAATCATCTGACCATCGGTTGGCTCATTAAGCCTTAAGATTGTTCTACCTGTTGTTGTTTTACCACAACCAGACTCCCCAACTAAACCAAGTGTTTCTCCAGGATAAACATCAAAGCTTATATCGTCTACCGCTTTTACATAGTCTGTTATACCACCAAAAAAGCCATTTCTTATAGGGAAATAGGTCTTAAGGTTTTTAATTTGCAACAAGGGCTCTTGAGTGAATAAGGCTTTTTGCTGTTTATCTCTTTCTGACTTAGATATCACTAAATCTTTGGTAAAATCTTCTACAGAAATATCATTAGCTATATTTTCTCCCTTTTCATTTGTTTGCATAAAGTCGCCAACTGTTGGCAGGAAAGTATAACGCTTATCAAGAGGTGGGCGACAGGCTAATAGCCCTTTGGTGTAGGGATGTTGAGGATTGTTAAAGATGTCCCAAACACTGCCTTGCTCAACAATATTACCTTTGTACATAACCACCACTTTATCTGCCAATTCAGCAATAACACCCAAGTCGTGGGTGATAAACAATATTCCCATATCGTGTTCCTTTTGAAGCTTTTGCATCAACTCCAAAATGGTTTTTTGAACAGTTACGTCAAGTGCTGTTGTAGGCTCATCAGCAACCAATACTGAAGGCTGACAAGACATAGCCATAGCTATCATTACCCTTTGTTTTTGACCCCCCGAAATCTGATGAGGATAAGTGCTAAAAATACGCTCAGGGTCTGGCAATTGCACTTCTTCAAATAACTTTATCGTTAAGCCTTTAGCTTCTGATTTGCTAATGGATTGATGTAACATAATAGCTTCCATAACTTGATCACCGCACGTAAAAACGGGATTTAGAGAAGTCATAGGCTCTTGAAATATCATAGCAATTTCATTACCTCTATATTTACGCATTTCTTTTTCAGAAATTTGTAAGAAATCAACCGTTTCGCCATCTTTTTTGTGGAACAAAATTTCTCCACCAGCAATTTTACCCGGAGGAGAAGGAACTAAACGCATAGCCGATAAAGAGGTAACCGACTTACCAGAGCCTGATTCACCAACAATACCAATTGTTTCTCCTTTGTTAAGTGTAAAACTGACATTATTTACAGCTGTAACAACTTTTCCTTCTGTATGAAATTCTGTGACAAGGTTTTTAAATTCTAATAAAGTATTGCTCATGATAAGTAAATTTATGGCCTCAATTTAGGGGTTATCGTTCAATTATGCAACTTCTATTTGCTCTTCTGTAAGTATGGGTTTTCCCATATATTTTAATAAAATTTGTGCTACGGTAAGTGTATCTTTCTGACAATACACCCGAATACGTTCTAAATCTTTTTCTTGCCAGTAAACTTTAGCTACTTGACTACCATCTATATCGTCTTTTGGTGTTGGTATGCCAAACAGTGCGGATAATAATTTGATAGAAGTATAGTGTTTGTAGTCACCAAACTTCCACAGTTCCATGGTATCCAAATGACGAACTTCCCACGGTTTTTTACCAGCTATTTCTAGTATCTTAGGCAGGGTTACTCCATTGACAATCATGCGCCTACATAAAAAGGGGTAATCGAACTCCTTACCATTATGAGCACACAAATAGTGGCTTAGGGTAGCAAACTTATCGTCTAAAAGTGTTTTAAGCTCATTTAATAATAACTGCTCATCATCACCATAAAAGGACTTAATCCTAAAAAAAGAGGTGTTGTTTTTCTCATAAATGTAGCCTACAGAAACACATATCACTTTAGCGAACTCTGCCATTACGCCTGCCTTAAGTCCATAAAATTCATCGGGTGTTTGCCCTTCTGAAAGCTGCCAACGGGTTTTGTCTGCCCACAAGGATTGAAACTCTTCTGAAAGCTCAGAAAAAGTGGGCGCTACAGGAACGGTTTCTACATCAAGAAATAGTATTTTATGAATGGAAATGTTTTCAAGCATAACAACTTCAAAGATAAGAATATCCCATCAGAATAATGCGGCATAATTCAATAAGAAACTATTACAGGAAACATCTGAAAACAAAAGATAAGATAAGCGTATTGCAATAACAATTTATAAGCCTTAACCTTCTTTTCTTCTTTTGTACTTATTCTCAATGCAATTATTGTAATTAATATAAATAAAGCCACAGCAATACCTATTTCAAAAATAACCCTGAGATAAGGAGGGCTTAGAAAATATACCAATAAATGAAGAATAAAAATGGATAACAAAAACAGACATATAAACTGGTGAACCGAGATGAGATTAGGCATTAGCCTATTTCTTTGGAATATAGCAAAACATAAACTCAAAGATAGAATTGGTAAAACGATAAAGCTGTACCAATTCAACTCTACACCTAAAAAGGTAAATACTAAAAGTGAGATTAAAAATATAAGAAGTGGTTTCATTAGAGGTGGCTTTAAAATTCAAAAGTAAGTTACTCATTTACAAAATGAAAGTCAAACAGGTTTTTGAGATGACCTTTTAGCTTCTGTTGGACTTCTTGCATATCAACTTCTCTATTTAGTTCCTTTTGCATAGAAGTCACCGATTTATCGACTATGCCGCAAGGAATAATATTGCCAAAATAGGACAAATCACAATTGACGTTAAAAGCAAATCCGTGCATAGTCACCCAACGGCTAGAACGCACCCCTAAGGCACATATTTTACGTGCTTTATCTGTGCCCACATCTAGCCAAACACCCGTTTCTCCATCAGAGCGTATGCTTTCTATGCCATATTCTGCTAGGGTTAAAATAACCGCTTCTTCAAGGAAGCGCAGATACTTATGAATGTCGGTAAAGAAATTATCCAAATCTAAAATGGGATAACCGACTATCTGTCCGGGTCCATGATAAGTTATGTCGCCACCCCTATTAATTTTATAGAACGTAGCTCCTCTAGATTTGAGGTAGTCTTCATTCACTAAAAGGTTTTTTTCATCTCCACTTTTTCCTAAAGTATACACGTGAGGGTGCTCACAAAATAAGAGGTACGATAAGGTGGGGTCTTGTCTATTTTCCTTTCTGTTGTTTTTCTTAACATCAAGGATTTCATTAAATCGTTTTTCTTGATAGTCCCAAGCTTCTTTATAATCGATAAGCCCTAAATCTTGAAAAACAACTTTAGGCATACATTATAATTTTGCTAATGAGCTCTTTAGGAAGTTAATAACGTCTATTTCAATAGCGTCTACCTCGTTCATCTCTGACAAATACCACGATACCCAATCACCTAAATGAATATGATAAAGACTATTTTCGATTCGAGAATCGCCTTTACTCCAAACTTCAGTAATGTTATCTGTAAATTTAGATATCACATCTTTATTGATATCTATTCTCACCTGATTTCTATCGTAATCACAGGTGTTTCTAAAATAAACTACTCCTAAATTATCGGTGTTTATTCTCCAACCTAACAACTCGTTATGATTCATTTCTGGAATGACGTGATGCCAACATAACATTTTACTGTTTTCGTTGATTTGCTGACGAAAACGAACGCCTACCCCTTCGAAGCCTGCAGCCGTATATATTACAGGTGTTGTACCATATAGTTTAGTAGCTAAGACCTTGGCCTTAGATTTTATAGCTTCTTCTTCACTATCTAATAAAGCTATTCCTTTATCGAATTCAGAAATAAAAGAATCATCTATTAAGCCGTAGTGGTTCAATAAGAAGAATAGTTGAGTGAAAGAGTATCCAAACATAGCTCGAGGTGGCTGACCACCAGGTATTGTTATGCAGTTGAAGCCTTTTTCTTTGGCTAGTTTTTCTAACGCTCCCCCTGAAGTAACACATGCAATTTGAGCTCTTCGTTTCTGACAAGCTTCCAATGCATAAAGGGTTTCTTCAGTGTTTCCTGAATAGGATGATGCTATAACTAGAGTATTTTCATCTACAAAATTGGGGATGCTATAATCTTTAGTTGCTGAAATAGGCACATTGATGTGTTCAGAGACCAAATCGTTTACAATAGTACCTCCGATTCCAGAACCTCCCAAACCACAAATAAGAACATTATGAATATCAGCATGAGGGTCGCTAAGTAGAGTGGACTTGCCTATTTCTAAAGCCTCTGTTAGATGCTTAGTAAAGTCGCTGATGTAATCATTCATTTTCATAATAAATCGTGTTTTGTGTAAGGTTATTTTTATTCGGTGTAAAACTACAAAAATAGACCGTTAATTATTTAATATCTTTGCCGAAAATTTATAGCATGCATAGAGAGTTGTCAGAACAAGAAATTGTTAGAAGAGAATCTTTACAAAAGTTGTTGGAGTTGGGTATCAACCCATACCCATCAGAATTATTTGATGTTAATGTTTCAGCTGCTGAAATAAAGAAAAATTATACTGCCGATAAATTAGGTTATAAGAATATTCAGATTGCAGGTCGCTTGATGAGTCGTCGAGTAATGGGAAAGGCTTCTTTTGCTGAACTTCAAGATAGTACAGGAAGAATACAGCTCTATTTTAATCGAGATGAAATTTGTCCTAACGAGGACAAAACCATGTACAATACCGTCTTCAAAAAGCTTCTTGATATAGGTGATTTTATAGGTATTAAAGGGTATGTTTTCACCACTAAGGTGGGTGAAATCTCTATTCACGTGGAAAGTTTTGTAGTCTTAAGCAAAACATTAAGACCCCTACCACTACCCAAAACAGATACGGATGGAAAAGTGTACGATGCGTTTACCGACCCTGAGAAAAGATACCGTCAGCGTTACGTTGATTTAGTAGTTAACCCACACGTTAAAGAGGCTTTTCTCAAAAGGACACAGCTCACCAATTCCATGCGTTCGTACTTAAACGACAAAGGATATCTCGAAGTAGAAACACCTATTTTACAACCCATCTATGGTGGCGCTGCAGCACGACCATTCAAAACACATCACAACACATTGGATATGCCGCTTTACCTACGTATAGCCAATGAGTTATACCTCAAAAGACTTATCGTTGGTGGCTTTGATGGTGTTTATGAGTTTTCTAAAGACTTTAGAAACGAAGGTATGAGTCGTTTTCATAATCCAGAGTTTACCCAAGTAGAACTTTATGTAGCCTACAAGGACTACAATTGGATGATGGATTTGGTAGAAGAAATGGTAGAAAAAATTGCCCTAGACTTACACGGCACTACGGAAGTTCAAGTAGGAGAAAACCTTATCAATTTCCAAAGACCTTGGAAGCGATACACTATGTACGAGGCAATTGAACATTTTACTGGAATTGATATTTCTGAAATGGACGAAGAAACTATGGCAAAAACCGCCAAAGAATTAGGTGTTAGTGTAGATTCTTCTATGGCAAGAGGCAAACTAATAGATGAGATATTTGGCGAAAAATGTGAAGGGCAATTGATACAACCAACCTTCATTACAGACTATCCTGTTGAAATGTCACCTTTAGCCAAAAAGCACCGAGAAAAAGAGGGTTTAGTAGAACGTTTTGAAGCCATTTGTAATGGCAAAGAAATATGCAATGCCTTTTCTGAATTGAATGACCCTATTGACCAAAGAGAACGATTTGAAGAACAGCTAAAACTAGCTAAAAGAGGCGATGAAGAAGCTATGATTTTGGATGAGGATTTTTTACGATCAATAGAATACGGCATGCCTCCAACGGCCGGTCTTGGAATTGGTATTGACAGGCTGTCTATGATAATGACTAATAGCAATTCCATTCAAGATGTGTTATTCTTCCCACAGATGAAGCCAGAAAACAATACACCTGAAGAATAGTGGCGGAGTTTAAAAACATAGCGGTTATTGGTGGTGGTAGTTGGGCAACAGCTATCGTTAAGATGTTGTCAGAAAGCCAAACTAAAGTCGGTTGGTGGATGCGTAATGAAGAAACGATAGCACACATCAAACGCTATGGCAATAACCCCAATTATATCAGCGCAGCGGAATTATTTCCGGAAAAATTAAACCTTGATTCAGATATCAATGCTGTTGTTGATGCTGCAGATTGCATTGTTTTAGCTGTGCCGTCTGCTTTTCTTAGTAGTACTCTTGAACCTTTAGAGGTTTCTTTGAAGAATAAATTCGTGGTTTCAGCCATTAAAGGAATAGTGCCTGAAAAAAATACAATCATAGGAGACTATCTTCATGACAACTATCAAATTCCCTATAAAAATATAGGTGTTATAACTGGGCCTTGTCACGCCGAAGAAGTCGCCCTAGAACGGTTATCATACCTAACTGTTGCCTGTGAAGATGTTGAAAAAGCACAATGGTTTGCCGAACAAATCGGTTGCCGATACATCAAGACTAATGTTTCTGAAGATATCTATGGTACTGAAATCGCTGCCGTTCTAAAAAATGTTATTGCTATTGCTTCTGGGGTTTGTCATAGTCTAGGATATGGAGATAATTTCCAAGCTGTTTTGGCTTCTAATGCCATCCGAGAAATAAAACGTTTTGTAGATACCGTTCACCCCATCAAAAGGGATATCAAAGAATCGGCTTATTTAGGTGATTTATTGGTTACTGTTTATTCCCAATTTAGTAGAAATAGAACCTTCGGCAATATGGTGGGCAAAGGCTATTCGGTAAAGTCTGCGCAACTGGAAATGAATATGGTAGCTGAAGGCTACTATGCTGTTAAGTGTATCAAAGAAATAAACGAGCAATACAACATCGATATGCCTATCACTAACGCCGTTTATCATATTCTTTACGAAAAGATTTCTCCAGTAATAGAAATGCGCTTGTTGTCAGATAATCTGAACTAATCGCAATCGCACTCTTGACAAGCCTCTAAGGTTTCAAAGCCCCATACGCTACATCCGCTATAAGCGATCTGTTCACAAGTATTTTCATCTGCATTATAAAACCACCTTTGAAAAGCAGCAGAACATAACTCATCTGTTGGAGGAGTATGGCTACATACAGCATTGTCGGATTCACAGTCTTTTGAACAGGCCGAAAGTAAGAGCAAAGCTATTAGCAAAAAGCTTAAATATAGCAACTGGATTATTTTCATTTTTAAACCGATTTTTATTGTTCTTAAAACACTACGGCTTTTTGACAATTGCTCTCAATACAATAGGATCGGAGTCTTTATATTTAGCAAAGCCATTTTGTTCTTCAAAATAAATTATTTCAAAGCCTATTTTTTTAAGTTTTTCTTTAAACTCATCGGCCTCAATAAACCTTCTATGATGGCCATTATAAAACCAAATATTATTCCCTTTATCTTCCCCTTTTCCACATATATCATCCTTTATGGTTCTGGCTTCTACACAAAACAAGCCTTGTGATTTTAAATTATTAAAAATCCAATCAAGGGTTCTATCTTCTCCATCAAGGTTTACAGAATGCATAGTAAATCTGGAATAGACGACATCGACAGCTTGTGGTCTGTCGCTAAAGCTAGGAAGGCGTGTAAAGTCAGAAGCAAAAGATTCTATGTTTTCAATTTGGTTTAATTTTTCAGTGGTGTTTTCACACTGATCTATTGCAATCACTTGCATGTCGTTTTTGGCAAAAAATACGGAGTCTCTTCCGTTACCACAGCCCAACTCTACTAGTAGATTAGATCCTATAAGCATCTCATTTTCAACAAGGTACTGTGCAAAAGGACTTGGTGTGTTTATCTTCATCGCATTATTGTAGAAGTTTAACCAATATGCTTTGTCATTAATAATTATACTCATATACTTTCTATAAATTGAATTAAACGTTGTGTTGATTCGCCGTCTTGATGTTGGTGAAAAATAGTTGTTATTGATTTTCTTTGTTCAGCATGTTCTTCACCATCACTCAAAAGAAATGATTGCAAATCGCTCTGTGATTGTAATACAGGTCCTGCGAGGTGTTTGAAATAATCGAAAGAAAAACCTCTGACCTCATTGTATTCATCATAATCATAGGGAATGTAAGCAATAGGCCTATCCAATAGTAAATAATCTAATACGATACTAGAGTAGTCTGATATTAACATATCTACATTGTGTAAATAATCATTAACCGAAGGTATTTTGTCAGAGCCTTTAAAATATATGTTTTTTAACGCTTTAAAAATCTTCCGCTTAGAATACTTTTGCTCGTCATGAACATGAAGTCTTATCATTATCTCAATGCTGTTTTCACCTAAAAACTTATCTAATGCCAATAGGTTAGCGTCTTCAAAAGGGAATAGCATGGTCATGGTATGATCTCTGAATGTAGGAGCATATAAAACGACCTTTTTACTGTTAGAAGAGGGTTGAAGTTTATTTTTAACAATAATATCGTTTCGTGGTTGACCAAAGCTCAGCATTTGTTTTTCATCAAAGCCAAATTGTTTTTTTATGAATTCTTTTTCGAACTGCGATGACACTAAAAAATAATCCCAACTATCAATGTCTTTCTTTTTAGACGCTGAAAAAGACGCCTTATCAGCTAGTTTTTTTACCGCAATGGCATGAAATAAATTCAAAAACGTTCTTTGAGAATGGGGTCTTGGCAAGTATGGAAAAAAATCGAACTTGCCGTGTGTAAAAACTAATAGCTTAGATTTTAAAAGAATATACAGCCCTTTTGGACTGTAAGCGTAAATTCCGTTTTTAGGGATAGTTGCTAGTATTTTCATCTTCTTAGTAAAGAAAAAAGTCTTTTGAGGGTTTTTAGAAAGCAAGGCCTCAAATAGCACCTTGCTATTGTCGGCATATGCCTTTGCAGAGCGTGTAGAAAAAACTATGTATTCTTTTTTGAAAAATAGCTTATCTAGTATGTTAAACAGAAATGAAAGTA
>JAQWJZ010000040.1 GCA_029248105.1 Flavobacteriales bacterium | reverse complement strand
GCAAAGCTAAAAAGTGGTATTTATATTCTGAAAATTAATTCCAATAACGACTCCAAAGAATTTAAAATTATTAAATAGTTGGTTTGTTGTTCTTACAAGGTCCTTTTATTTTAAATTTTAATGACCTTGAAATAGTTATTAAATGTTTTGTTATAACACTTCACATAATATATCCCCGACTCTAAGCCACTTAACGAAACCATAGTAATAGCATTGTTAGAACCCAACAATGAACCAACACTAATAAGTCTACCAGAGTTGTCATATACTTCGACATTAATCTCTTCTGACAAGTCTGAATATGACTTGAGCTCAATATAAAGCTGATCTTTGGTAGGGTTAGGATAGATAAGTATGTCGTTTGAATTAATACTATTTTCGGCTAAACCAGTACTTTCATCAATCTCAACAGGAACAATTAATTCATATTCGCAAACACCAGAGGCATCTTGAATGACTACATTATAATTACCCACAGCCAAATTGTAAAACTCGTTATCTTCTTCGAAATTCTGACCGCCATCAACACTGTATAAATACGGACTTAATCCAGAGGTTGGAGTAATTATAATTGATCCATTTGCTACTACTGCTGAAGAAACATTGGTTGCAGAAACATCAATAGATGTCAAAGTACATTCATTTACATACACCGTTTCTTCATAAGAACATATTCCATCTTCATCTTGAACAACCACAAAATACTCCCCAGTAGTTAAATCTGTAAATATATTATCCGTTGTAAAATTCATACCACCATCAATACTATAATTATATTGAATTGAAGAAGGTGTAAAAATTGAAATTATACCATCATCATTTGTAGAATGAGTAACGACTACATCTGCATTTATTGCACAAGCAGATCCGTCAGGACAGAGTATTTCTATAGCTTGACTTCCAAAGTCGCCATCGTTATATACAATTGTTTCGTCTGAAGAATTGAGCACAGAGAAATTACCTGGGGAGAAAATCCCATCTCCATACGAATCATAAACAAAAAGTGAATAACACGAAGCGTAGTCCAAGCAAATTTGCTCAGTAACAATATCATAATTATCATTATCATTAAGGTCACCACTTGCAATTATATCATCATCAAAGTCAAAAATTGACCATGATGTTTCGTTTGGATATTGATCACTATTTATAATCAATGTAACAAAATCATAGGTTGATTGAAGATCTATAATTGCTGAAGCATAGTTATTGGATGAATCCTCATCAATCTGACCATTTACGCTTAAAATTGTTACGCTTACCTCGTTTTCAAAAGTTTGAATCTCACCTTCAACTAATACGGATATATCCACTTGATTTAGTGATGAAACATCAACTTGCTCATTGAAATACCCTACACTTTCACCATTAATAATGATTTCAAATTGAACACTATTTATAGTATTACCTCCATTATTAAATATAGTCAGTGTAGCCTCAATTTCAGTGTTACATTTCTCATTAAGCGCCCCTAGAGACACCTCAGCATCTAATTGATTAATCTTAGTTAGAATATAGTCTAAGGTGTCGTTATTTCCATATTCATCATTTATATCGCTTACTATTCCTGTTAAATGATAATCTCCAGTTTCTGAAAAATCTTGTAACGTTTCGAATTGAAATTCTGCATCTGAAAATGGCTCTATGGTTTCATTAATAGTTAAGGTTTCAATCTCCTGATCATCTACAAATAGAGTAAGGGTGAAATCACTCATAGGGTTGAGTCCAGTATTAGAAATAACAGCTTTTACAGCTTCGTTAGTTCCTAAGTCCGAAGATGATACTGGAGTTATAAATTCTGTAAATTCCAAATCATTATCGGCTTTTATATCTGCCCAAAATGAAACCCATGGTCTTGCTTGTTTAATTGTAAGTTGATCTTGGGCCGTAACCTTATATTCTATATCCATACCAAAACCTTCCACCCCTTCTACATCATACAAGATGGCAAATTCATCGTGAATAATTGAAAGGTATTCCCTCATTTGATCTAAATAACTTTGATCCATTACGAGTTCACCTTGCTCAACTAGATTAGATAATTGAAGCACCAAGTAGCCACCCGCATCCTCAGGATCTTCATAAATTAAGATTTCTTCAGGAACAGAGTTTGGGTCAGGGTTTGTAATCAATGACTCTCCTACCTGTGTATTTATGTAGAAAGTATTTTCTGTTTCGTAAATAGGATCTATACTTATACCAACACCATTAGATTTTTCTTCTTCAAAATTGGGATGACACAGCACTCCCATTGCTGCCATAAAGTGATCAACTCGATAGAAATCCCTTTCTTCAAAAGCTCTGAAGTTCCACATACTGGCATAAACTTGTTTTATAGATTTAGAAATATGTCCTTCGTCTAGGTGTTGAGTTTTTGAAGTGTATAAACCAGCACCACTAAAGCCGGGCAAATCTTCATTGTTAGTACTCGACCTACACCTTACCTTTGTCCCTACAGGGAAGTCATCGTGCATGGCTTGAAGTTGATCCATCATCCACTGAGGCATGGGAGCATCTTTGATATCATCTCTAAACATTTTAAGACGATCTATTCGGAAATTAATATCGTTTTGAAAAGCTGGATTATCTATCATTACCTGCGCTTCTAAATAGAAGTTATTGAATTGCATAAACTCGTCATAGAAGTAAAACGGAATGCCAAATCCATCTGGAATAGTACCTTCAGGCAATCCAAAGGATCGCATGGTAGCTACGTTCGAGCATTTCGCCCCAAAGGCAGTTGACATTTCAAATTCTATGTCATCTAAGGGTAAAATTTCAGTAATGCTGAGGTCTCTGACTGGAATTTGGGGTTCTGTAGGTCGAATAGCTTCATACCAAGCGTTTACCTCATCCAAGGTTGCTTCTCTAAATTGGAAGGTTTCATTTTCCACTTTATAGTACACATAGTTATTCAATAAGCCTGCAATAGAGTCAATAGATAGCGGATCATTAATGTAGGCGTTAGGAACGTTATCTTGTATAGCCCTTAAGTTAACGTGAGAAAGGGGAGTTTGGATAACAGAGGTAATAATACCACCTACTCTTGGTAGGGAGTTAGGAAGGGCATCATAAAGCACGATATCTCTTGAACCTGGAGTTTCATCTAGACTCATGTGTTTAAAGTATCCATAGCCTTCAGCCTCATGAAATGGGATGTAATCAATATCTCCAAAGACATCTGATTCTAAAACAACATTAATTCGTGTACCTTCAAAATCATCAGCATATTGAGTCAAATATTGGTTTTCATTGGCTTCGCTTACAAAGTGATTCAAATTATTTTGAAGGAATGGCATATTAGCAACTAGCAATTCGTATGTCCTTTGTGAAGCCTCAAAATCATAGGTATTTCCAAATGAGAAATTAAAAGAGTAACTGCCAATTACACCACCTGGAAGTATAGTGTTTGGATTAAATACAATCTCCCCTGAACCGTCATCTCCAGTTACTGTAGCACCAATACCAGCAAAAAATGCCCCATGAATAGTATAGGTGTTACTATTGATGAAATATACCTTTGGTTCAGGCGAGTCTCTATCTAAAATTCCAAATTTCACATACAGCTGTCCATCCAGAAAAGGCGCCCAACCCACATCATTAACCGTTGCTAGCCCCATAAAGGTTTCGGCATCAGGAATGGAAGTTGCACCATCTTCAAAATCAATAGCTTGCGCAAAATTTATTGGTGCATCGGTAGGCATATTGTTATACTCTGTCACATCATCAATTTGGTCTCCGTCTAAATCACCAGGACTAGAAATATCATATTCTGTAATTGTATAATTTTCAATAGGATATGCCCCACCAGGGTCTGAAATTATCATCGTTCCGTCTACCCCCATATTAACCGCAGTAGCCCACTCAAAGGTAGGGCTATGTTGAGAACTAAGGACATAATATTTTCCTTCCTCAGCTTCAATTGAAAGAAGTGCTTGTCCGCTGTTATTGACAGAGTAATTAATAATTGGAACAATTTCTTGAGCCAATGAAAAATTATATAAAAAAAGTAAGCTAAACTGTAAAACAATTAATTTTCTTGTCATAATGGTCAAATTAAATTTTATTTTTTTTATTCGAGACACTCAAAAGACGACTTAAATAAATTGTGCCTATGAGATTTGCCAACAATTAAAACTTGATAAATATGGTCGTATACATCCAAATCAATATCGCCTATTTCTTGATTA
The DNA here is from genome assembly GCA_029248105.1 of Flavobacteriales bacterium. Taxonomy (NCBI): domain Bacteria; kingdom Pseudomonadati; phylum Bacteroidota; class Flavobacteriia; order Flavobacteriales; species Flavobacteriales bacterium. The sequence goes on along the minus strand of JAQWJZ010000040.1, from coordinate 5,522 downwards.
ACGAGCAGACCTGTTAAAACTCCAGTTGTATTACTATGTCCCACTACCAAAGCGTTTTGTTTATTCTCTAGCAAAAGATTTGAGAATGACTCAATGTCTTGTTCGTTATACAAAGTGATTTCAATACCTTTTTTATCAGCTGTGGGCAGAGCTGTATTTTTAGTTCTAGTATAGTCTGTACTGTATATGGCATCTAAATGTATGTCATTCAGGAAGCTACTAAGAGCAATAGCTCTTTGTTCACCGCATTTAGAAAGTGGTAAATCAGATACGTTATTAGAAAAGTGGTCTTTTTCAGAATGCCGAACCAGATAGATTGTGAAAACATCATCACTTTGAGCAAATACTTCAGCACCCCATATTTGAAATGCAAAACAAATTGCAATAATGATCTTTAATGTAATATTATGTTTGATATTTGTTAAATAAGTGGTTAAATCTTGAGTAAAGAACAATATAAAATCTATAAAAACAAACTTTATGAATAGTAATCTTACAGTTTCAGATTAATAAACTTATAAAAATCTTTCAATAATTCGTAATTTCGAACGCAATCATTATCAATATTAAAAGCCACACCTTTTGAATACACATCGAACGATAGTCAATCGGTTTTTTTTATATTTGGTTTTTAATAAAATTAGCAAGGGATAACATTATGCCAAACTTTGAACATCATTTTGAAAAAACGCTATGGAGCCTAAGATACATTGTTATTTTATCGGTAATATTATCTATTTTAGCCTCAATCACATTATTTATTATTGGCAGTTGGGATATCATACATTCTATTTTTTTCCAAAATCCACTTTTTAATTCAGACATCAGTAACAACAATGATTTATTATTTAAAATCATTTCATCTATTGACCTATTTTTAATAGGTATTGTACTACTCATCTTTGGCTTTGGGGTTTATGAATTATTTATAAGTGAAATTGACTTTGCTAAGGGCAAGTTTGCTGACTCTACTCTGAAAATAAAAAGTCTAGATCAATTAAAAAACAAAATAATTAAAGTTATTATTATTGTCTTGATTGTTAAGTTTTTTGAGAAAATACTAAAATTGACTCCAAATTTCACAAGTCCAAATGACATACTAGTTTTTAGCCTTTCTATTTTATCTATATGTCTTGGTTACTTTCTTATAAACAGAAAGTAATTTTTCTTAAGATATAATTTTATTGAGTTATAAATTTTTCAATAGAATTAAGATAGTTATCATAACCCATTGTTTGAGGTACGCCATTGATTCCATGTAATGCTCCTTCAACACGAATATAGGTTGAATCATTTCCTGGATAATTAACAATTATTGCTTCACCATTAGTGATAGCAACATAATCATCATCTGTTCCATGTAACCACATGAATGGACTATAGACTAGCTTAATTTTATTGGCATTATCAAACTCTAAAGATGTAATATAAGAAGCAGAAACCTCAATAAGTGTAGACTCTTGAGCTATAAAATCTGCCGAAGCAAAAGGGGATTCTAAAATTAATTTCGAAGGGTAATCTCCATTGTGTCCAAAGGCCGCCAAGTCAGTAGCAGGAGCAGAACCTAAACTAAAGCCATATACAATAATTTGGTTAGAATTAGAGCCATTGTCTAGCAGCCATTGATAAACCGCTCTAACGTCTTTATACATACCCTCTTCCGTTGGATTTCCTTCGGACATACCATAACCTCGATAATCAAACATTAAGACTCCAAATCGTTGGTTTGAACCACAATTAGCTAATAATTTAGCACGTTGCCAATAATGATCCATATGTAATGATTGTCCATGACAATACACTATAATTGTATCCTCATCAATTTGACCTAAATCTCCAATATACAGAGCCGCAATATTGAATTCATCAGATTGTACACTAAACTGATGAACATTATCTACATCGTAAGAGCTATCTAAGCGAAAGTCTAATTCCACATCATAACCATCAAGCTGATATTCTGGCAAAGGCTCATTGTAAAAAGCAATATCATCTAGTTTCATACAAGAAAATAAGACAGTAATAATCGAAAATAATAGAATTTGTTTCATATTAAAATCGTTTAGATAAATTTACATATATACCTGTTGCTCCTCTATCTCCCAAAAGGCTTTGATAAGGAACAAATAATTTAGAATTATCAGATCCCGGCGCTAAAAGCTTTATTTCTGTTCCAATATCCCAACTTTTCATTTTGTATGTGTATCCTATGTGAGGATTGATTATTGCAAATCGGTTATCTTCTATCATTTTGAAATCAACCCATAAAGAATAACCTAAATGGATTTGATGTTTTTTATTTATAACATTCCAAAAGGCATTAGCATCTAACTGTGGCCATAACTTTGGGTTGCCTTCTTGTAATTCTGTCACATAGTTAAACACTAAAGCTGAAGAAATAGCTGGTACCCAAGCATTTTGCACTTTAACCTGCTTCAAAGCCCCTACTTCCATTTGAAAATTATTAAATAATAAAGAAGTAGTATGAAGGCCAGTAAATACCGTTAGCTTATCGTTCAGTCCATAGCCATATGTAAAGGAGGTTAAGGGGACTGGAATAGTTGCTCCATTATAATCTATTAATGCACCCCCAAAATTAAACGAAACAGCACTTTCGGTCTTATTTAATGGACTCACAAATCGAGAAGGAGCACATGAAAAAAATGAAATTATTAAACTTAAATAAAGAATTTTATTCATTTCATAAATATATAAAAAACGACCTGTTAGAAATCTAACAGGTCGTTTCGGTAATTTATTATTTCTAAGAAGATGGGTTATCGTCATCGTCAGATCCATAGCCGTAGCCATACCCGTAGTTATAGGAATATTTGTAGCTATAACCATATTTATAGCTGTAGTTGTAAGCATAACCGTAACCGTAGCTATTTGTAGCTCCGAGACCATTTAGAATGAGTCCTATATTCTTAACTTTTCCAGAATCGATAGTGTCTTTCACAAAATTAAGCACTTCTTTATCAGTATGATTACACCTTGTCACAAATAAAACTACATCTGAAAGATGAGCTATACTCAAGGTATCAGACACTAACAAGGATGGAGGAGTGTCAATTATGATATAGTCATAAATAGCTCTTGCTTCATTGAGCAACTTATCTATATTTCCGTTACTCAAAAGTTGTGCTGGGTTCGGAGGAATTGCTCCACCTAATAGAATATCGCAATTCAAATCTGAATTAGCTTTTATCAATGCATTTTTCCAATTGAAGCTACTATCAATTAAATAATTCGTTAAACCCGAAATAGACTTATCAAAATTAAGATATTTATGAATCTGAGGATTGTGTAAATCTGCACCTATCAATAGTACTTTTTTATTTAATGAAGAGTATGTTAAAGCTAAATTTAAAGCAGAGAAGGTCTTGCCTTCACCCTTTACAGTAGAGGTAGATAAAATCACTTTACCACCTTCAATGTTTTTTGGAATTATGAAGTTTAAGTTAGAAGTTAAAATCCTGAATGATTCTGCCAGTGTACTTCTTTCATTAGATGATTGCAAGAGCTTATACGCATCATCAATCTCTGGAATTTCAGCAATTACCGGAGCATTAATATTTAACTCGATTAAATCATCTTTTGAATATAGTTTTGTGTTAAATAAAAACATTAGATACAGAACACCAAATGGCAATAATATCCCTAACAAGAGTGCGCCTAGATAAGTAGTATTAGTTTTTGGTGAGATAGGAATTTGGTCTGAAATAGCATATTCAACCACTTTAATACTGGGTTCAGTAACGGCATAACTAACCTCTGCTTCTTCTCTCTTTTGCAACAAAAATAGATATAATGCCTCTTTAATTTCTTGATTACGCTCAATGGCTCTAAGTATCTTTTCTTTTTCAGGTAAATTAGATACCTGACTATCGTACTTATTGAATTGATTAGATAGTTTGCCTTTTAAATTCTTTAACTGGAATAAATGATTTTGTAAAGAGAAAATGATATTAGACCGTGTATCACTAATGAGGTTATCCATCTGTTTTATGGATGGGTTATTAGAACCAGCACTTAAAACTAATTTTTTACGCTCAAGAATAGTTTGATTATATTCGGATATTAAGGAATTGATCTCTACATTTTCAATACCCATATTAGCTGGAAGTAATTCTAATTCAGCATTACCAAGTGTATTAATTAATAACTTCGTAACTGACATCTGGTTTTCTATAGAAAAAATACCTTCTTCAGACTTAAAACTTTGTTCAAGGGAAATTGCAGAATTGGCAGAGAAGTCCACTAAATTGTTATCTGCTTTATATAATTGCTTTGCAATCTCTATGGAGTCTAATTCCAAGGAAAGGTATGCATACCTGTCATTCACAAAATCAATGGTTCTTTTATGAATAAGCTGACGGTCTTCAACACCGTCATTATTAAAAACATTAATGAGTTCATTGAGAATATTTTCCGCATAGTCAGAACTTGTAGATTTAAAACCTAACTTTACTATATCACTTTCTTTTCCTATTTGAGAAATATCAATAGACTTCTTAAGTGACGTGACTACATCATCAATAGTATTAAATTGTATGTAATAACCTTCATTATCTTCATCAATGAACTGCTTACTATCAAAATTAAAAATTTCAAATGGCAAATCATGATTCAGATTATAGGTTGAAGTGCCATTAAAAACATATTTAGTTTCATCGTTTTGAAAGTCTAATATTTCAAAGCCTTCCTTGGTGGTGTTTAATCTAAAATTTGAATTTGATATACTGTCAATTGGTATTCTAAGATTAATTTCAAACGGATATTCAACCGTGAGAGACTCCATAATATCACCAATTGATATTACTGAAATGTAAAGACTTAAATTTTCAGCAACACGACTAAGAATAGGGTAGGATTTAATTACCTCAATTTCATTTTCTAAATTGATTTTTGAATTAGAAAATAGTTCAGAAGCTGTAGGCATTTCTAATGAAGACTCTTTTTTATCAATGATTTTAATTTTAGCAGCTGAGCTATATACTTTAGAGGTGTACCTCAAATACAAGAAAGCTACAACTAAAAAAAGAAATGTGGCTCCAACAAAATATTTCCAGAAATAAAGATATTTGAAAAACTCTTTCTTGAAATCAAAGTTATCTTCTGAGTCAAATTGATTAAAATCGAAATTTGGTGATTGATTCATTTTAATTATTTGTTAATAATAAAGTTATGCTTAGTAATAGAGATGCTATGGATGCAACTGAAGTAGGACTTCCTATAAATCCAGCACTTTTAACCTTGCTAAATGACGGATTAACTATCAGAACATCGTTATTTTTTATATAAAAAATAGGTCTATTCAAGAGTTCAACCTCAGTTAATTCAATTTTATATATTTCTCTATTTCCGTTTTCTTCTCTAACTAATCTAATGTCTTTTCTTTTACCGTCGATAGTTAAATCACCTGCATAGCCTAAAGCTTGAAAGATGTTAAGATTTTTATCATAGTATGAATAAGTACCAAAGGTATACCTTGGCCTTTAATTTGAATATTTAGAGATTCC
>JAQWJZ010000039.1 GCA_029248105.1 Flavobacteriales bacterium | reverse complement strand
GAATGTCTCCAGCAGGTAAAACGGCACTTAAGCCACTAGCAAGTAGTTCTCCATTCACATACCATTCATAGGTAAAGGATGGGTTAGGATTTGATACTGAAAGAGTTGCTGCTGTATCACCATAACATAAAATATCATTTATTATAGAGCCTGAGGATGTATTGATTGATGACTCAACAGGAGTACCAGCAATAATCTCTACAGGAAGAGGTAAACCACTACCGCTTAATGTTCCTGAACAACCGTGCTCATCTGCAACAGTTATTTGATAAAAATCTGCACATAATGAACTGAATTCAGTTGATGAATCAGTTTGGTTAGTTGCAATTATAGAATTTGTAGCATTTATACAATTAATGGTATACATACCTGTTCCTCCCTCTACTACTACATCTAACTCACCGTCACAAGCAGAAAATTCACCCGAACAACTTTCGTCATTTTCTTTAAAAATAGAATATACAAGTTGGTCAGGCTGTTGCAGATTTACTTGTGTTGTTTTAGCACAACCGTTTACATCAGTTACTACAACACTGGTTACACCTTGACTTAGGTTAAGTATGGTATTACTACTTACAGGGCTCATTTGTTGAGAAACAATCCCTTCTGAAGTGTTCCAATCATAGGTATATGGGCCGAAACCACCAACAGAACTTACTATAGCACTTCCACTACCATCTTCATAGCAGTTTAATGGAGATGAATTTATATCTAAAGTGAAGTTATCTTCTAAAGGAATTTCTAAATCTAAAGTATCTTTACAGCTATTATCATCTTCAACAATAACAGTATACACACCTGATGTTTGATTGGATAGTACTGAGCCTAAATCGCCAGTATTCCAATTAAATGAATAGCTTCCTTCAGGGTTTAAAAACCCACCTGAAGCAACAACAGAAGCTTGACCAGCAGGAATATTCAAACAATATGTGGGAACAATTTCACTAACCTCTAAACTTATTGAAGGGGGTTGATCAATAAAAGCGTAGGCTGTATGATTACAGCCATTATAATCAACAATATTTAAGACATATGGAGTAGGTGAGGAAATAAGAGAATTTAGAATATAATAATTGTAGCCAATGGTATCACTATCCAATGTCCAACTATAAGTGTATGTACCGTTATTATAGGGAGTACCACCAGTAACATCAGCTTCAATCTGACCATCAGAACCTCCAAAACAATTTACATCAGTAATTGATAAATCTGCTCTTAATTTTTGAGGCTGATTAATAAAAATGGTATCCTCAGTAATACAGCCCAATTCATCTTCAACGATAACCCAATATTCACCAAAACCAGAAGTAATAGAAGATGAATTTTCGCCATTAGACCATGTATATGTCAACTCTCCTGTTCCGCCAGAACTAGAAATTGTTGCTGTTCCATCAAGCACTCCAAAACAAGTGGCAGATGTAGAACTTAACTCAGAAATAATTTCATCACTCTCACCAATATAAACAGAATCCATTACACTACACCCTCTAGAATCAATAACTTCAATAGAATAATTTCCAGAAGGAATTTGTTCTGCAACATCAGTAACATGACCACTGCTCCAGTGATAGAAATAAGGAGGTGTCCCACCATTTACTACAACATGAGCTGATCCAGTAGCAGCTCCAAAACAACTGATGCCTAAACTTTCTACTTCCATTGTTAAAGGTGCTGGAGATTGTGTTATTTCAACATTTAATGAACTAACACAATCATTAGCATCGCTTATTTCTAGATGATATGTACCATCTTCTAAATTATAAAGATAATTGGTGTGAGCATTACCAAAATTAACCCAATCAAATTGGTAAGGAGGTGTACCACCCCCATTAACGTTAACTATTATTTGTCCATCATTACCTTCGTGACAAGTAACATCATTTTTGGTATAAGAATATGTAATAGGGTTCGGTTGAGTTAATGACACTTCATCGGTTGATTGACAACCATTATCATCTTCAACCACAAGATAATATCCACCAGCAGGAACATTTAAAATGGAATCAGTACCAACAACTTCATTTGTTCCTGAATTAAACCATGTATAAGAATATCCATCGCTTACATTTCCTCCTGAAATTTCTTCGACCATAATTACGCCTGTACTGTCACTTGAACATTCTACATCTATTGACGATGTCAAAACCTGAATTTCAGGCTGAGCAGATTCTACTACAACATTATCACTTATAACGCAGCCTATACCATCTTTTACTTTAATATCATAATTACCAAATTCTAGATTATCAAAAGTGAAAAAGTCAAAATAATTTTGTCCTCCATCAATAGAATATTGTATAGGTGAAACAGCAGTGCTTTGTGGAAGGATTGTAATTGAGCCATTAGAATAGCCTTGACAGCTAACAGGAGAAATGCCAAAATCTAAATCAAAATCATCTGTGGCAATAGTAGGCACTAAAATAGTACTTGAGCAACCTATAGTGTCAATTCCTTCAAGAGTATATGTAATAGAAGATAATGTCGAAATTTCTATTGTACTACCTGTATCGGATGATAGAGAAACGTCAGGAGACCAAACATAAGTATTTGCTCCAAAAGCATTAACTTCAACAGGTATTCCTCCACAGATCAAAATTTCTTGAGGAGAATATGATATTTCTGGTAAAGGGTTTTCAAACAGTTCGATAGTATGGGTATCAGAACATCCATTAGAATCTACAACTGTAAGGGAATACACGCCTGATTCGTCAATTTCAATTTGGCTATCATTACCAAAAGCTCCCCAATCAAAAGTAAAAGGAGCCGTTCCACTATTAATAACTGGATTTATCAAATAAACATCATCTTCACAATAATAATCTTCTTGAGGGAGGACTATCTCTGGAACAGGTTGAGAATATACTCTCAATGAGTCAGATTGAACAGTACAACCCGTAGCGTCAGTAGCCTGAACCCAATAATATCCTGGTGTAGCAATGATAGACTGAGTTGTTTCTCCTGAATTCCATAAAAATTCAAAATCATCTCCTTCAACATTTGCTGTTAATGTAACTGGTGCACCACAATCCGTAAAAATTTTATTTGAATCAATTTCTAAACTATTAATCACAGTCAGAGGAGGAGAAGAAAAACTACCAGCCTCAAGCAATACAAATGAAGACAAACCTGTATCGGTTCCATCGGCGATAGCTAAACGTATATGATAAGTTTCACCACAAACCACATTTGCTTCAGCAGTTATCACGGTGGTAAAACCATCTACAGTAGCATTAACAGTGTTAGCACCATTATTTTGGTTGCTAACAAACAACTGAGGGTTATATGTTGCATTTACTGAGGAAATAGTAATTGGTAAATCTTCCCCTAAACTGTTAGGCTCTTGACTTTCAAAAGTTGCAATATTAATACTTCCATCAGGAAATTCTGGCGGACTAGAATATGGACCAACAATATTTGGGCCAGAAATAAAAAAACCAAAAACATCATTAAACTGAGTGTTTTCATATGCAAAATACTCTTCTGAAGCAAAAACATATTTAAAAGATAAATATGATGATACAGGTACAAAGTCAAATTCTAAAATTGCAACATCATTTACTGATGTTACATTAAAATTTTGATCAATTAAGCCAGGAACAGAATTTGCTACTTCAAGCAAATCAGGGTCAGCAACTGCATTAGCAAAAAACCCACCAAAAGCTCCAGGAACAATCTCGACAATATCGCCAGTTCCCATAACAATACCACTATCTAAGCCTATATTACTGTTTTCCCCATTAAAAAAACCTATCTGAACAGGATCTCCTTGAAATAAATGGTTGGTTGCAACTACACCCTCCCCCAACAATAAACTATCGACTAGATAAACTGGCGAATTGTAAGGCGGATTTGAATTAGTAGCAATTTGAGCAGAAGCGTTTAAAAAAAACGAACATAATAGTACTATTGTAAAAACAAGAGGTTTAGTGGTCTTCATAATGAACTTAAAATAAATCTATCGCAATTTACTAAAAGTATTCCATTTTATGAAGAAAATAGCAATAATAGGCTTATGACTTCAGCCTAAAATTAAAGGCTGCTAATTTTTACTCAAAGATTATTTTTTGTTGATGACTTACTCTTTCAGAAGATATTTGAATGATATAAACACCTTTTGCTAGATTTTATCTATTGACCTGAACAATGCCATCAAACACAATTTCCCTTAAAACTCTTCCTCTAGAATCTAATAGGTTGAAAGTGTATTCATCAGATGAAATTTCATCTAACTGTACCTTAACTGTAAAATTATCAAAAACAGGATTTGGATAAATTAATACTTTTGATTTTACAAATTCTGATACGTCAACACGTTCATAAATCTTCATAACTCTATTCTCACAATCTTTAGAATCTTTAACTACTAAGGTGTATTCTCCGTCTAACTCAGGAGAGTAAGACACACCACTATCCAAACCAATATTGGAATTAACACCGTTAAAAAATCCGATTTGAAGGGGGTCTCCTTGAAAAGCATGATTAGTGGCTATTACTCCCTCTCCTAACAATAGACTATCAACCAAATACTCTGCGGTGTTGTAAGGGGCATTATTAGTTACTAAAATTTGACAATAGGCACTTTGAATACCAAAAAGAAAAAAAGAAAACACGAATAAAAAAGCAAGTTTAAAGACTTTCATAGCATTAGGTTTTAAGATGTATGCAATTTACGAAAACTATTTCACTTGTTAAACAGTAGAAATAATGAATTTTAATTTTCGAACTGTAAATCAAATAGTAATTTATACTTCCCTTTTATGGATAATAATTCTGAGTGTGAGCCCTCTTCTTTAATTTCGCCATTTTCAAGTAATATAATCTTATCAGCATTCTGCACCGTTGCCAAACGATGAGCAATAACAACAGAAGTCCTGCCTTTAGTCAACTTTTCAGAAGAACGCTGAATAAGGTATTCGCTTTCAGAATCAATACTGGATGTAGCCTCGTCTAGCACCAAAATCTTTGGCTTGTCGACATAAGCTCTCAAAAAGGATAACAATTGACGTTGACCTAGAGAAAGCATTCCGCCTCTCTCCCTAACATTGTAATCGTATGATTGTGGTAACGACTCTATAAACTCCTCAATTTCTATTTCTTTAGCATAAGTGGCAACTTGCTCTTTTGTAATTTCTCTGCCTAGAGTAATATTGTTAAAAATAGTATCTGAAAAAAGAAAAACATCTTGCAAAACCACCGCAACATTTTTACGCAAGGAATTCAAATCGTAATCCAAATAATTTACTCCATCAATAAAAATTGCTCCTTTGTTAATTTCGTAATTCCTGGTTAACAAGTTGATAATAGAAGATTTACCCGCTCCGGTAGCACCTACTAAGGCTAAGGTTTCTCCTGCCTTTATTTTAAAAGAAACATCTTTCAGCACCCAATCTTCATCATTGTATGCAAACCAGACATTTTTAAATTCAATATCTCCCTTACATTTGTCTAAAGACTCTGTTCCTAAATTAGAAATAGAATCATCAGTATCCAACACTTTAAACACCCTTTCTGAAGCCACCATTCCCATTTGCAATACATTAAAACGGTCGGCTAACTGACGTATTGGCCTGAATAACATATGGATATACAATATGAAAGCAATTAACTCTCCCAGAGTTACTTCATGAGATGTAGCAGCTTGGATACCTCCCCACCAAATCAACAAACCTATTGAAATAGCAGATAAAATTTCGACTATTGGAAAAAATACAGAATAATACCAAATGGATTTAATATGAGCTTTTTTATGAGCGTCATTTATACTTTTAAATTTTTCAAATTCTATATCTTCCCTATTAAATAATTGCACAATATACATACCTACAATATGCTCTTGCACAAAGGTATTTAGAGCAGAAACTTGTTTTCTCACATCTTGAAAAGCAGACTTAATAGAACGCTTGAACCAATAGGTTGCGACTAACAACAAAGGTATTGATGCCAAACTGAATAATGTTAGTCGCCAGTCGGTCACGAACATTACAACAATAACAATAATTAACTTTAAAATATCGGCAATTATAACTAATAAGCCTTGAGAGAAAATATCAGAAATTGTTTCAATATCTGACACCACTCGAGTTACTAAAGCGCCGATGGGGTTTTTGTCAAAATACTGCTGTTTGAAGTGGATAATTTTATCATAAACCTGCTGCCTCAAATCCCTTATCACACTTTGACCCAAAAAATTTGACCAATAGGTGTAAAAATATTGCAAAACACTTTCAACGAATAGTAAGCACACCAACAACAATGTAATGTGTAATAGCTTCTTTTCATCAGGATTAATAATGAAGTTATCAAAAGCATACTGGATCAATAATGGCCTAGTTGGTGATAAAAAAGCAATTAGGATAGCACAGAAAGAAGTACCATAGAAAATAGTCATATAAGGACCCACATAATTCAACACCCTTCTCAGTAAAGGGGCATCAAAAGTTTTACCACTAACCCTACTCATAAACGTATATCATTTGGATAATCTACCTTAGTTAGATATAGGGCGTGTGCTGGAACTGACGCACCTGCAATTGACCTATCTTTTGACTCTAATACATTGATAAATTCGTTAATACTCATTCTTGATTGCCCTACTTCTAATAACGTTCCAACAATAGCTCTTACCATATTTCTTAAAAATCGATCTGCCTCAATAGTAAAAACAATAGTGTCTCCCCTATTTTCCCAAATAGCTTTTTTAATGCTACAATTATTGGTTTTTGTTTGGGTATGTAGCTTAGAAAAAGAGGTGAAATCAGTAAAATCGAACAAACACTTAGCTGCTTGATTCATTTGATTTAAATCGAGGGGTTTATGAATAAAATGAGCTCTACCTACATTAAACGGATTTTTGGAATTATAGATAATATACTCGTATGTACGTGAAGTTGCATCAAATCGACTATGGGCATCTGACTTTACCCCAAAAATAGTCTTCACACTAATATCTTGAGGCAAAAATGAATTTAGACGATAGACGATATTGCTATTTAATAAATCGATGTCGGTATCAAAATGTGCAAAAAACTGTTTAGCATGCACGCCAGTATCCGTTCGACCTGCACCCATAACACTAATCTTTTGACCCAAAACAGTGCTAATAGCTTTTTCCAATTGCTCTTGAACAGTGATGGAATTTGGTTGAACTTGCCATCCATGATAGTTAGCACCATTATACATTATTTCTATAAAATACCGTTGCATATTTTGAACAGTGCGAAGATATTCAATTGAAACTAGAAAATTAGACTTTTAGCCAATTTTCAAAATGTTAATATAATTATATAAAATGTTTGAAAATAAAATTTCTTTTTAGAAGCAATAGAATTAAATTTGTGTCGTTATGAACCTTGAAAAATTAATGCACATTTATTAAATTTGCTTTTTAATTATATTAAACTATGGATACAACTTCGAATGTCGATATCAAAGAATTAAACGATAAAATCAACAAAGAAAGCGCCTTCATCGATATGTTGATGATGGAAATGAATAAAGTTATTATTGGTCAAAAGCACATGACCGAACGACTTTTAATAGGACTTCTTTCAAACGGCCATATACTTCTCGAAGGGGTTCCGGGATTAGCAAAGACTTTGGCTATAAATACATTAGCCACAACGATTGATGCTAAATTTAGCAGAATACAATTCACACCCGATTTGCTGCCTGCCGATGTCCTTGGAACTCAAATTTACAGCCCTAAGAACGAAACATTCTCCGTAAAGAAAGGTCCAATATTTGCCAATTTCATATTAGCCGACGAAATCAATCGTGCTCCTGCAAAAGTACAGTCTGCCTTACTAGAAGCTATGCAAGAACGACAAATAACTATTGGCGATAATACATTCAAACTTGATGAGCCGTTTCTTGTTCTAGCGACACAAAACCCTGTTGAACAAGAGGGAACTTATCCTCTTCCGGAAGCACAAGTTGATAGATTCATGCTAAAGGTAGTTATTGACTACCCTACCAAAGATGAAGAAAAGCTCATCATAAGAAATAACTTAGCTAAATCATTTCCTAAAGCGAATCAAATTCTTAATCCAAAACATATACTAAGCGCAAGAGAATTGGTGAAAGAAGTGTACATGGACGAAAAGATTGAACAATACATCGTTGACATTGTTTTCGCAACCCGTTATGCAGAAAAATTTGGTTTAGAAAAATTCCAAGACTTGATAAGTTTTGGTGCTTCGCCAAGAGCAAGCATTAGTTTAGCATCTGCAGCCAAAGCGTTTGCTTTTATCCAAAGAAGAGGCTATGTTATCCCTGAGGATATTCGCTCAATATGTCACGATGTTTTAAGGCATAGAATAGGCTTGTCATATGAGGCGGAAGCTGAAAATATTTCCAGCGAAGATATAATCACTGAAATTCTAAACACTGTTGAAATTCCATAATGGAGACCAGCGAATTACTAAAAAAAGTTCGGAAAATTGAATTGAAGACTAAAGGTCTTTCCAACCACATATTTGCCGGTGAATACCATACAGCATTTAAGGGAAAAGGAATGGCTTTTAGTGAGGTTAGAGAATATCAGCCAGGCGATGATATTCGAACCATAGACTGGAATGTAACAGCTCGTTTCAACAACCCATTCATTAAGGTGTTTGAAGAGGAAAGAGAAATGACTGTAATACTAATGATTGATGTCAGTGGCTCTAAAAATTTCGGAACACAATACCAGATGAAACAAGAGTTAGTGACAGAGTTATCTGCTGTCCTTGCCTTTTCTGCTATACAAAACAACGACAAAATCGGTGTGATTTTCTTCAGTGATAAGGTTGAAAAATTTATTCCTCCTAAAAAAGGAAAGTCACATATATTAAGGATTATAAGAGAGTTGATTGCTTTTGAACCTGAAAATAAAGGCACAAATATTGGCGAGGCTTTACGCTATTTCAATAATGTTATTAAAAAGCGAAGTGTATGTTTTGTTATTTCCGATTTTATTGCAAGCGACTTCGACGCTCCACTCAAAATAGCCAATAAAAAACACGACTTGGTAGCTATTAGGATTCATGATTTAAGAGAAGAAGAATTGCCAAATGTAGGTCTAGTTCAAATGAGAGATGCCGAAACTGATCAGATAAAATGGATTGACACAAGTCATAAAGGAATAAGAGATTCATACCATAAGAATTATTTAGAAAACGAGAAGACTATAAATCAACTCTTTAGAACGAGCGGTGTGGATACTATCCAATTACGTACTGATAAAGATTATATAAAACCTTTAATTCAATTTTTTAAACGAAGAGGTAAATGAGAAAGCTATTTATACTTTTTTTAATACCCACTGCCTTATTCGCACAGATTAGTGTCAAAGTTGACAGTACAAATATTCTTATTGGCGATCAAATTAATTACAGCATTCAAGCCAACGTTTTAAGTGGTGATAGTCTGCCACATTATACAGATACAATAGGCTCTTTAGAAATTGTTTCGAAATCATTTATTGACAGTGTAAAAACCAACGACGGCTGGCAACTTACCCAAGACTACGTACTAACGGCTTGGGACAGTGGTGTCTATATTATACCTTCCATTCAATTCAAAAATTTTATTAGCGATTCCTTTACTATTTATGTTAATACTATTGAATTAGCTGAAGATGCTGAGCTGAAAGATATCAAAGCCCCTATTCACACCCCGATTTCATTTGACGAACTAAGCCCTTATTTGTTAGCTTTACTTATTCTTGCATTAATCATATTCCTTATTAGATGGTATCTCAAAAACAGAAAAAAGTCACCTAAAGAGGTTATCATTGCTAAAAAAGCAATCCTACCTTACGAACTTGCTCTTAATGATTTGGAAAAACTAAATACTAAAAAATTATGGCAAAGCGGTAATGTGAAGGAATATTACAGTGAGTTGTCTGAAATAATTAGAACATATATAGAAAATGGAATTGGAACACCTGCTATGGAGATTCCTACCCACGATATCCTTTTTCAATTACAACAAAAAAGAATAGATACTACTAAGCTTAAAAAAGTATTAACTAGAGCAGATTTAGCGAAATTCGCTAAGGCAAGGCCTTTGGAAATAGAAAATGAAGAGAGTCTTAAAATTGGATACGACTTTATTCACCAAACCAAACCTCAAAAACAAGAAGTCGATGATGTGGAATAATTGGACATTCTATAACCCTGATTTTTTATATGCCCTATTTCTAGTGCCTCTATTATGGGTATGGTATTATTTTCGACAAAAAGAACAAAATGCTCAACTTCAAATTTCTACCCTAAAAGGAATAACAATCAATAGTTGGAAAGCTAAAGGACGCCACCTATTATTTGTTTTCAGAACACTTGCGATAACTCTTCTTATAATAGCATTTGCAAGGCCACAATCTACCCTATCGTGGGAAGACATGACTACTGAAGGTATTGACATTGTTATATCTATGGATATTTCTGGAAGTATGTTAGCTCAAGACTTGAAGCCAGACCGATTAGAAGCATCCAAAAATGTTGCTATGGATTTTATATCAGGACGTCCAAACGATAGGATTGGTCTTGTTATTTTTAGTGGCGAAAGCTTTACGCAATGTCCATTAACAACAGATCATCAGGTGCTACAGAATTTATTTGCCAATGTAAAAAGTGGTATGGTAGAAGACGGTACAGCAATTGGAATGGGATTAGCAACAGCCGTAAATAGATTAAAAGAAAGTGAGGCTATAAGTAAAGTTATTATCCTATTGACGGACGGAGTAAACAATCAGGGTTCAGTAGCCCCACTAACAGCAGCAAAAATTGCCCAAAAATTTGGTGTAAGAGTTTATACAATTGGTGTAGGAACACAAGGATTTGCCCCTTACCCTTTTAAAACACCATTTGGCACAACAGTTTATCAAGATGTTGAAGTACAAATTGATGAAGAAACGCTACAAAATATAGCCTCTGTGACCAATGGTCAGTATTTTAGAGCGACTTCCAACAAAGCGCTTGAATCTATTTACAAGGAGATAGATGAGCTAGAAAGATCTAAAATAGAAGTCAAAGAATATCATAAAAAGAAAGAAGAGTTTTTTCCTTTAGCCCTTTTAGCTTTAACTTTATTAATCATTGAGTTTATGCTCAGACACACTATATTTAGAAGTATAACATAATGTTGAGATATGAAAATAGCGAATGGTTATTTTTATTGGTTTTAATACCAATAATCATACTAGTATTTATCTTTTCAGTAAGATGGAGAAAAAAAGCCATTGGAGTTTTTGGCCAATTAAAGTTGGTCTACAAACTTATGCCTATGGCATCGGAGCTCAAATTAAGAACAAAGTTTATTTTATTCTCAATAGCCATTACAGCATTAATCATAGGTATTGCCAATCCACAGATAGGCTCAAAAATGGAAGAGGTAAAAAGAGAGGGGGTTGACCTAATGATTGCTATTGATTTATCCAATAGCATGTTAGCAGAAGACCTTCAACCTAACCGATTGATGAGAGCAAAGCAATCTATTTCAAAACTCATTGACCGATTAGATGGTGACAGAATAGGACTAATTGTTTTTGCAGGAGATGCCTTCGTTCAACTACCAATAACTACCGATTACTCAGCCGCAAAATTATTTTTATCTACTATTAATACAAGTATCGTTCCAACTCAAGGAACAGCCATTGGCAAAGCTATTGGGCTATCTATTAAAAGTTTTGATTTAAAAAATGATCAAAGCAAAGCTATAATCGTTATTACCGATGGAGAAAATCACGAAGACGACGCTATAAAAAAAGCAGAAGAAGCAGAAGAGTTAGGTATATTTGTACATACTATAGGAATGGGTTCTGCTGAAGGGGGTCCAATACCAATAAAAAATAGGTATGGAAGCGTAACATCTTACCAAAAAGATAAAGAAGGAAATACCATAATAACCGTCTTAAACGAAGAAATGCTAAAACAGATAGCACAAGCTGGTGGCGGCTCTTATATTCGTGCTAATTCCACACAAAGCGGTTTGAACGCATTATTTAAAGAAATTAATAAAATGGAGAAAAAAGAAATTGGCTCTAAAGTATTCACAGATTACAAAGACCGATTTCAATGGTTTATTGGACTTAATATTATTCTATTGATAATAGAAATTATGATAAAAGGAAGAAAAAATAAATGGAGTAGTAAAATTAATTTGTTTGAAGAAGATGAAAATTAGACTCACATTATTTGTTATTCTATTGAGCGCCATTAACTTATTTGCTCAACATCCTAATAGCAAAATACGAAAAGGAAATACCGCCTATCAAGATAGTGCATACAGTGATGCTGAACAATTGTATAGAGAAGCTCTAATGAAAAATCAAAATTCTTACGAAGCATCTTTTAATATGGCAGATGCTATATACAAACAAGAGAGATATAGTGAAGCTAATTCATTGTTCAAAGCCTTATCAGAAAAAACTAAAGACAAAACAAAAAAGTCGTCAAACTATCACAACTTGGGCAATTCTCTTCTAAAAGAACAAAAAATAGACGAAGCCATTGAAGCCTATAAAAATGCACTTAGAAACAACCCTAGTGATATAGATACAAAACACAATTTGGCTTACGCTATGCGAATGAAAAACCAAAGTCAAAAGCAAGAAGAAGAGGAAGAGAAAAAAGAAAAAGACAACAAAGAAGAAGAAAAAAAGGAAGAAGAACAAGATAAAGGGGAAAACCAAGAAGAAAAAGGAGATCAATCAGAAGAAGAGAAAAAAGAAGAGCCTAAGCAACCAAAAGACCCCAATGAAATGACTGAGGAAGAAGCTCAACAAATTTTGGACGCCCTACAACAACAAGAAAAAGAACTTCAAGAAGATTTGCAAAAAAAGAAACAAAAAGGAGTTAAACTAAAAATCTTAAAAGATTGGTAGATGAGAATTTGGATAGTTTACATACTTGCTCTACTACCGCTTCTATCTATCGGTCAAACCCTAGAATTAAGTGTAAGCAAAAACCCTGTCGCAGTTGGCGAAGAATTTAGAATTGATTTTACCCTAAATGGTGAAGGAGAAAGCTTTAATCCACCAAATCTGAATGGCCTTAGAAAAATTAGTGGCCCCAATCAGTCTTCTAGCAGTAGTATGCAAATCATTAATGGAAAAATCAGCCGCTCCAAAACCACAACCTATTCCTATTACGTTACAGCACTAAAAGAGGGAGAACTAACGATCAAAGAAGCAAGTATTACTTCAAACGGAAAAATTGTTCGCTCTAAAGCTGGAGTTATGAATGTAACTAAAGCCAATCCAAAAGCCAAAACCAATAGTTACAACATAGCTGAAAACGTCTTTGTTAAAACATCTGTAAACAAAAACAACATATACCAAGGAGAACAAATTGTTGTTAGTTATAAGCTATATTCAAAAATCAATTTAACAGATATTAATATTTCATCTATTCCTGAACTTAATGGATTTTGGAAAGAAGAGGTAGAAACAAAGTCAACTGCTAAACTAGAGGTTATCGATGGAGTAAGGCACAACGTTTGGGAAATAAGTCGATTTATTCTAACACCACAAAAAAGTGGAAAACTGAACGTTGACCCTATGAATATCAATGTTACTGTTCAGATAAAAAAACAACGAAATAGACGAGATCCTTTCGGCGACCCTTTTGGAATGTTTGGTTCCTATCAAAATATAGAGGAAGAAATACAATCTAAAAACATTAAGATAAATGTAAAAGATTTGCCTGAAGGGGCACCAGAAAATTTTAATGGTGCGGTAGGTCAATTCGAATTAAAATCATCAGTAGACAAAAAAACTGCCGATGCAAATGAAGCAATAAACTATAAGCTTACCCTATCAGGAAATGGCAACATTCATTTGATAGATAATATTCCCGTTAATTTCCCTGCAAATTTTGAAAGTTACGATCCACAAAAAAAAGACAAAACCTTCAACACAAAAAATGGAATAGCAGGGAAAATTGAATTTGAACATTTACTAATACCAAGATACAAAGGGGAATACTCAATTGATGGTGTTAGTTTTAGTTATTTCAACCCAAGAAGCAAAACATATAAAACTATCACCACAGAATCCCTAGTGATAAATGTTTTGAAAGGAGAAAACAATGAAAATGCGTATGTAACCTCTGAAGAACTCAAAAACAGTAACTCTAAAGGTTTTATATCTATCAAAGAAACTACTGAATTGTCCTCTATCGACAAAAGTTCTTTTAACCAATGGTTATTCATAGCCCTTATGCTAATACCACTCTTAGTAGTTATTATATATCTAATATTTTTATTTATCGAGGAGAGAAAAAATAGAAATCCTATTTTAAGAAAATATCGAAAATCACTCACTTTTGCCCAAAAAAGACTCAAAAAATCTCAAAAACACCTTGAAAATGACGAAAAAGAACTGTTTTTTGAAGAAATTGAAAAATCACTTTGGAGCTATTTTTCTAATAAATTTAATGTTGATATCGCCGACCTGTCCAAAGAGACCATTAATGCTTTATTTGACAAAAATGGTGTAACCGAAACCTTAAAAAATAATTTCATGGCGATCATAGAAAAATGTGAGTTTTGTCGATTTGCACCATCAGCATTAGAGACAGAAGACATGAAAGTAGTCTACGAAAAAGCCACAGCAGTAATAATAGAAGTAGAACAAGATTTGAAAAAATGAAAAAGTTTAAACTTACATTTATATTGACACTTTTCTCATTAATAGGGCTTTCTAACACCCATACAGACAGTCTGTTTGCTGTTGCTAATGAACAATATCATTCTGAAAAATATATTGAAGCAATTGATAATTACCAAGCCATTATAGATTCAAATTTTGCCTCTTATGAGCTATACTTTAATCTTGCCAATAGTTATTATCAGTTTGGCAAGATCCCATTGAGCATTTACTATTACGAGAAAGCGCTTCAATTACGAAAAGATGAAGATGCTATAAATAATTTATCACTAGCGCAAAACAGAATAACCTTAATTGAACCCATACCACAACTCTTTTATATTAGCTGGTGGAATAATTTAACAATACAGTTATCACAAAAAATGTGGGCTGTATTACTTATATCAAGCGTATGGCTTACATCTGTACTATTATTACTATTTATTAAAAATAGAAGAAAATGGATGTTTAATGGTTTACTTTCATCCATCATACTTTCTTTTTTATTGGCTACCTTGATGTATAATGCCAACATTCATGAAAATAAAAAATACGGTATAGTACTTAAAGAGTCAAAACTATTTGATGATAACACTAACTATCAGTCTAGCGGCAGTGTAGACAGAGGTAATAAAGTGAGGATAATAGATAACAGCACAGAGATGTTACAAGTAAGCCTTCTAGATGGTCAAAAAGGATGGGTAGAAAAAAATCGCGTGAAAGCTTTAGACTAGATAAAGATGAAAATTGGCCTCCTCTCCGACACACATTCTGTCTTACACCCCAAAGTATTTGAACACTTTAAAAACTGCGATGAAATTTGGCATGCTGGAGATATTGGAACAGTAGAAGTCATTGACGAATTGGCGGCTTTCAAACCATTGAAGGCAGTATATGGCAACATAGATAACCATAAGATTAGAGCTATTTGTCCTAAAGATTTGCGTTTTGAATGCGAAGGCGTTAAAGTATGGATAACACATATAGGTGGATATCCCTACCGTTACACTAAAAACATAAGGGAAGAATTAGACAAAAATAGTCCTGATTTATTCATTTGTGGACACTCTCATATATTAAAAGTCATGTATGACAAGAACAGAGAGATATTACATATGAATCCCGGTGCAGCAGGAAATTACGGCATTCATAAAGTCATAACAATGCTAAGATTCGATATAGAAAAAGGTGAAGTAAAAAACCTAGAGGTTATTGAATTTAATAGACACTAACGAATTCTATCGGCTGACTGCACTAGCTTTTCATCTTTCTTGATAAAACGATTAGCTAAAAGAATAAGGACATAAGGAATAATAAAAACAAACATCCCCTTGTTAGGTAAAAGATCCCCTTTAGTAAAAAACAAAATGAAAAAGGTAGCAGACAACAAAAACTTACTTATCTGATTGATGAGAAGTTGTTTTTTTCTATTCTTAAATAGAAAAATCGAGTATAAAGACAAAAAGGAAGACGCAAGTATCGTTATATGTGCATACATAGACTGGTATGTAAAAAAGGCATCACCTTCAATACTAATTAACACAGGTAAAAAATAAGTGATTCCAATCATGAAGAATATTGAAAATAATAGATAAATGGTTTGAACTCTCTGTATCATAAGCTATGAATTGTATTAAAGGGACAAAATTAAATCATTAAAATTAAAGACATCACTTGTTTTAAGATAAATTATTAGTATAATTGCACTCGAGTTCGACTGAACTCTATGAAAAATACCCACTCTTTTTCTTTAAATTAATTCATTTAAAAAAATAACCCAAATTTATAATATCAAATGATTGATATACATACTTTAAACAAAAAGCTATTACCAGAACTTAAAGACATAGCAAAAGACTTAGGCGTACCTCGCTACCAAAAATTAAAAAAACAAGAACTTGTATATGAAATACTAGATGTACAAGCCAAGCAACTTTCCGTAGAAAAGAAATCTGAAGAAGCTAGAAAGCAGAGAGAAAAAAAGCAGAAAGATAATCCAAAACCAAAGCAGAACAACAATAACAACAAAGCAAGCGGTAAGGATAAAAATACTAACCATCGCCATAAGTCAGCAAATAACAACTCTAACAAAAAAGGATATGACGAACATGAATTTGATGGAATTGTTACTGCTGAAGGTGTTTTAGAAATGATGCCTGACGGTTTTGGATTTCTCCGCTCATCAGACTATAATTATCTAAGTTCACCTGATGACATATATGTATCTCATTCACAAGTAAGGTTATTTGGATTAAAAACAGGTGACACCGTGAGAGGAACCGTACGGCCACCTAAAAAAGGCGAAAAATATTTTCCGCTAATAAAAGTGAAAAAAATAAATGGTAGAGACCCTAACATTGTTAGAGACAGAGTACCTTTTGAATTCCTTACTCCATTGTTTCCTGACGAGAAATTTCGTCTAACAGACAATGGTAAAAGTTCTCTATCTACTAGAATGATTGATTTATTCGCACCTATTGGAAAAGGACAAAGAGGATTGATTGTTGCTCAGCCCAAAACAGGTAAAACCGTTCTTCTTAAGGAAGTCGCTAACGCTATTGCAGCGAATCATCCAGAGGCATATTTAATGATATTGCTTATTGATGAAAGACCTGAAGAGGTTACAGATATGGCAAGAAGCGTAAACGCTGAAGTTATTGCCTCTACCTTTGACGAACCTGCTGATAGACACGTTAGAATAGCTAATATAGTTCTAGAAAAAGCTAAAAGATTAGTTGAATGTGGCCACGATGTAGTTATATTACTTGACTCCATTACACGTCTAGCTAGAGCCTATAATACTGTACAACCTGCATCGGGTAAAATTTTAACTGGTGGTGTTGATGCTAACGCATTGCAAAAACCAAAACGATTTTTTGGTGCAGCAAGGAAAATAGAAAACGGTGGTTCGCTCACCATACTGGCTACAGCATTGACTGAAACAGGTAGTAAAATGGACGAAGTTATCTTCGAAGAGTTTAAAGGAACAGGTAATATGGAACTTCAATTGGATAGAAAAATATCTAACAGAAGAATATACCCTGCTATTGATGTTACATCGTCTAGCACACGTAGAGAAGACCTTCTACTAGGAAAAGAATTAACTCAGAAAATTTGGGTCTTAAGAAACCACCTCGCAGATATGACTCCAGTGGAGTCTATTGAATTTATGAGAGACAGGCTACTAAGAACCGAAACAAATGAAGAGTTCATAGTCACTATGAATAGCTAAGAAAAAGCCCTCAGTTGAGGGCTTTTTTATTTCTTGATTTTTTATAATTAGCTTACCAGCAGATCCTCTGCTAGAGTACCAAAGTCAATGCCGTCAAAATTTCCAGAACTCATCATTAATAGGTTTTGGTCTTTCCATACCAAAGACTTCAAGTAAGCCTGTAATTCATTGGATTCCGTAAAAACCATCAAATCTTTTCTGCCAAATGCTGTATGCACCTGCTCAACACTTAAATCTTCTAATTTTTTATGCGCAATTGCGGCTTTACTAAAGTATACAATAGCTATATCTGGTGTATCCATAGCACCTAAGTATTCCTTTAAAAAGTCCTTATTCAAGCTAGAAAAAGTATGCAGCTCCATACAAGCAACCAAAGTCCTATCTGCGTATTGACTTTTCATAGCTGATGAAGTGGCTTTAAGCTTTGATGGTGAATGAGCGAAATCTTTATACACCACTGCATTATCACCCCTTTTGACTAATTCCAATCGCTTAGAGGCTCCTTTAAAAGATGAAATAGCCGTATAAAAATCACTCTTGTTTATCCCTAGTTCTTGACAAACTAACATTGCTGCGTTTAAGTTCTGTAAATTATGCTCTCCAAAAATTTCAAGTCTAAATTTATCTTTTCCATCTATCAAATAAGTAATACCATTTTCAATACTATGCTTAGGTGTACTGTACGACTCTAATCGACAAATAGAGTCTTCCTCACATAAATTAGATAACACTTTATCATCATTACAATAGAACAAAACATCTTTAACATCATTTTTGAATATTCTAAACTGATCAATATAATTTTCAAATGTTGGAAAAACATTAATATGATCCCAAGCGATACCGCTGAGTATCGCTATATGTGGCTTATACCAATGAAATTTGGGACGCCTATCAATTGGCGAAGAAAGATATTCGTCACCTTCTAAAATGATAATAGGTGCGTCCGATGTTAATTTCACCATAGTATCAAAGCCGTCCAGCTTTGCACCAACCATATAATCGCAATTTATTTTAAAATGGTGTAATACATGCAAAACCATAGCTGTGATAGATGTTTTACCATGGCTACCCCCTATCACTACCCTTTTCTTATCCATACTTTGGTTGAAGATATACTCAGGGTAAGAATAGATGGGAATATTTAACTCTTGAGCCCTAATTAACTCGGGATTATCAATTCTAGCGTGCATACCTAAAATAATAGCATCTAGTCCATCGTGAATTTTATCGGCAAACCAACCCATCTTTTTGGGCAATAATCCATAAGCGTCAAGTCGACTTTTAGAAGGTTCAAAAATAGCATCGTCCGAGCCCGATACTTCAAAACCTTTGTGATGTAAAGCCAAGGCTAAGTTATGCATTGCGCTACCGCCAATTGCTATTAAATGTACTTTCATTGATAAAATAAATTAGAAATGTAAATTATAGATAATTGACATTTTATACATTTGAAAAAATTAAACTTTTCAACATGAATGTGTACACAATTGATACTGGCTATTTCAAACTAGATGGTGGAGCTATGTTCGGCGTTGTTCCCAAAGTTTTGTGGAGCAGAACCAACCCATCTGATGAAAACAACTTATGCCCCTGGGCAATGCGCTCTTTACTAGTGGAGGATGGTAATCGATTGGTGTTAATTGACAATGGCATTGGCGACAAACAAGACGATAAGTTTTTAAAGCATTACTATTTACATGGGGATGTAAACCTCAATAACTCTTTAGAAAAGTTAGGTTATTCAGCAGACAATATTACCGATGTTTTCTTAACACATTTGCACTTCGACCATTGTGGAGGTAGTGTCAAATGGAATAAGGACAGAAGCGGATTTGAAATGGCGTTTAAAAATGCTAAGTATTGGAGTAATAAAGACCATTGGCAATGGGCAACAGAACCGAACAATAGAGAAAAAGCATCATTTTTGAAAGAAAACATTATTCCAATACAAGAAAGTGGACATTTAAATTTCGTAGAAAAAGAAGGCAATTTATTTGATGGTTTTTCTACTCTCTTCGTAAATGGACACACTGAAGCACAGATGATACCCCATATACAATACAAAGGCAAAACCCTAGTGTTTGCAGCCGACTTGTTACCTAGCACTGGTCATATTCCTCTGCCCTATGTAATGGGTTATGACACAAAACCTTTAGTCACGCTAACAGAAAAAGAAAAGTTTTTGAATGACGCTGCCGACAATGGATATGTCATCTTTCTACAACATGATAATTATAACGAATGTTGTACTGTTGAACATACCGAAAAAGGTGTTAGACTGAAAGACACTTTTAAACTTAGCGATTTATAATTTTCTTTATATTTATAAAACAAGTCTATAAAGACTTACGTTACAAATAATATGAAAATAATTAAACCAGAAAAAGGAAGACTATTAATTTCTGAACCCAATATGTTGGATTCAAATTTTAAGCGTTCTATATTACTACTAACCGAACATAATGATAAAGAAAGTATTGGTTTTATTCTGAACCAGCCAACTAAAATTAAAATTCATGATTTGTTTGAAGAATTCCCCTCTTTTGACGCTAACGTTCATGTTGGCGGACCAGTAGAAAAGAATACGCTTCATTACATTCACTCACTAGGAAATAAAATTGAGGACTCAATACAGATTAGCGAAAATTTATATTGGAGCGGCAACTTCGAAACACTAAAAGAACTGATAAAAAATAAAGAAGTTAATCCCAATGATATACGTTTTTTTGTAGGCTATTCTGGTTGGAGTACTGGTCAATTAGAACACGAATTAGAGGAAAACGCATGGATAGTGTCTAATGAAGACCCTAAACTTCTTTTTGACAAAAACAATAAGTATATGTGGCGTGATTTTATCAGAAAAATGGATGAAGAATATGCTATCTGGTTAAATATGCCTGAAAACCCTGAATTAAATTAATCCATTCAAAACCTCAATAATTTTTCTTGAAGTTTGACTACTATAACTATTCTGATTGTTGAATTTTTTGACCCACCTAAGTCCATTACAATTAGTAAAAAAAACTTCATCAGCACCTTCGACATCTAATAGAGTCAAACACTTTTCTTCTATATCAAAAGCACTAATTGCTAGAGAGCGCATACAGCCAGACAAAGCACCTTCTGATAGTGGTGGTGTTAAAATATTATCGTCTTTAACTACAAATAAATTAGAATTTGTACCCTCTACAGGTCGCTCTTCCGTATTGAGTAATAGAAGCTCATCTAAACCCCTGCTTTTCTTTTCAAGTGAAGCTAAAACATAAAGATTGGCACTAGAGGATTTGATTGTAGACAATACACCTTTAGATTTAAGGTGTTTATCATAAACGCCTAATTCTATTCCATCACTAAGTAGGAAGCTATTGGAGTCTTCTTCAATTGATTCAATGATATAACCAGCAGAAAGAGTGTTTGGCGTATATAAACCACCTGAATTCCTGTAAATAGAAATTCTAGAACCGCTAGAAGAAAGTCCATTTTTGTTAGCTAAAAACTCTACTTGATTCAATAGTTCACTAACAGAAACAGAAAGGTTTAATTGCAACTCATTTAATGAAAATGAAAGTCTATTATGATGGTTTTCCCTATTAAACACTTTACCGTTAAAAAGTCTAAGACGTTCAAACAAGCCGTCGCCATATAGAAAAGAACGGTTGTCCACATCTAGCTGAACAGAACGTACAATAAAACCATTTTGATTATAAAGCATATACAAATTGATAGAGATCAGTCATTCCGAACAAAGAAAATAAAATTAGATGAGTAAAGGGTAGTTTTTTATACTTTTGAAATCAATATGCAATTGTTTTATACACCAGACATTGATTCAGATGAATACACCCTTTCGAAAGATGAAAGCAGACATTGTGTTCAAGTGTTACGTAAAAAACTTGGTGATACTATTCACCTGATAGACGGAAAGGGTGGCTTTTATAAAGCCTCTTTAATTATCGACAACCCAAAATCATGCACACTCAAAATAGAAAGTGTAAACCGTAATTTTGGCAAAAGTGATGTGCATGTTCATATTGCAATAGCCCCAACAAAAAAGAACGAGCGTTTTGAATGGTTTCTAGAAAAAGCAACAGAAATAGGCATTAACGAGATAACACCTATAATTTGCGAACACTCTGAAAGAAAAGTGTTAAAACTAGAACGCATGAACAAAATATTGATAGCCGCTATGAAACAATCTCAAAGAGCTTATTTACCTAAACTCAACGAGCCTATATCTTTTGAAAGTTTCGTTACTGATAAAAATAACAGCGAATGTTTTATAGCTCATTGTAAGCATGAGGATGAAAAAAAATATCTAAAATCAGCACTTAACAAAGGGGCTAATTCACTTATTCTTATTGGTCCTGAAGGGGATTTTAGCTCAAAGGAAATAGAATTAGCAACAAAGCAAGGTTTTTCAACGGTTTCATTAGGTGAAAGCCGTCTAAGAACAGAAACGGCGGCAATTGTGAGTTGTCATACCATAAATTTAATAAATCAATGAAAAAGCTCATTTTTTTAAGTATTACCCTATTGTTATTTGGTTTTTCCTCTCCTTCTTACAAAATAGCTGTTTTAAAATACTACGGAGGTGGCGACTGGTATTCCAATCCTACTGCTCTCAATAATCTCATTCTATTTTGTAATGAAAATCTAGGCACAAACATTAATAAAAAGTATGATATAGTAGATGTTGGAAGCTCTGATATATTTAACTATCCGTTCATTCATATGACAGGACACGGAAACGTTATATTTTCATCAGAAGAAAGTGATAATCTTAGAAAATATTTAATTGGAGGAGGATTTCTACACATAGATGATAATTATGGTATGGATAAGTTTATTAGGCCTGAAATAAATAAAATATTCCCAGAAAGCGAATTTGTTGAGCTACCCTATTCACATCCTATATATCATCAAACCTACGATTTCAATAATGGCCTACCTAAAGTTCACGAACATGATGCTAAACCATCTCAAGGTTTTGGTGTTTTTCATGAAGGTAGAATGGTTGTATTTTATTCCTACGAAAGTGATTTGGGCGATGGCTGGGAAGATCCAGAAGTACACAATGACAGCCCCGAAATACGGCTAAAAGCTTTGAAAATGGGAGCTAATATTATCGACTTTGTTTTTTCAAATCAAAACTAATACATTAGATAAATGAACAGTACTCTAAAAAATAGCATCATTCTAATAGCATCAATTATCGGAATAGTACTTGTTTTTTATCTCAAGACCATAGTCGTATATCTGATAGTTTCTTTAGTATTAGCACTTATTGGAAGACCAATAATGAAGTTGCTAAGCAAAATAGAAATAAAGAAAAGAGATTTGCCTGACGCCATAAAAAGTGTAATCACTCTTATTGTTCTATTATTACTTTTCTCTGGTTTTTTTGCAATCTTCACCCCTTTGGTAATGGAAGAGGCTAGAATAATTTCAAGCATCGATTTTGAAGCTGTATCAGTAGAACTTGCCGACCCTATTAATGATTTAGAAAATTGGCTAAAAGACAAACACCTTTTAAATAAAGAATCGTCTATAGATGATGAAATAGGGCAACTATTCAGCCTAACAGATGTAAAATCTATTTTCAATTCTGCCATTGGAATTTTAGGTAATAGTATCATCGCCTTGTTTTCTATACTTTTCATTACATTTTTCTTCTTAAAAGAAAAGAAGCTATACAGTGACTTATTGTTATCTCTTACCCCAGAAAGTAAAAGTGATCAAGTGTTTAATGTGATGAAGAACACTAAACAGCTACTAAGCAGATATTTTATTGGTATAATATTTCAGATTAGTATTATAACTATTGTTGTTAGTACTGGTCTTTCTATTTTAGGTATAAAAAATGCTATTCTAATTGGATTTCTTGCTGGTATCATTAATGTTATTCCATATATAGGCCCAATAATTGGGGCTATAATAGGAGTCATTATCGGCATTTCTACTAATTTAGATTTAGATTTCTACTCTCAAATCATTCCACTAAGCTTAAAGATATGTTTAGTATTTGGTATAATGCAGGTGATTGATAATTTCGTGCTACAACCCCTTATATTTTCTAATTCTGTAAAGGCACATCCACTAGAGATATTTATCATTGTTATTTCTGCAGGTACATTATGGGGTGTATTAGGAATGATAATAGCCATACCATTTTACACCCTTTTTAGAGTAATCGCCAAAGAATTTTTATCTGAATTTAAACTTGTTCAAGAACTGACTAAAAACATTTAATGTCCGCTGACTTTAAAGAAAAATACAGCTTTTTATCAGAAAAATTTTGGCAAGATTTTATTTTAAAAAATTATAAAAAGCCTCTAGACAAGACTCTGCTCTCTCTAAGTAAAAAAGCGGATATAGATAGTAATATCTTAGCCCATCAACTTAAAGCAAGGCAAGTTATTGAAACGAAAATACCTTCTTGGAAAGAATTTAATAATCTCATCTTTCCTAAAAAAATAAATATCGAACAATGTTCTTCTGAACTAACGGCACAGTATAAATCTCGAATTACTAAAGGTAATTTATGTATTGACTTGACGGGCGGACTAGGGGTAGATAGTTTTTTTATTAGCCAATCATTTAAGCATACTATACATTGTGAGAAAGATCAAGAACTACAATTTATTGCCGACAAGAATTTTACTACTCTAGAAGCCCAAATCAAATCTGTAAATACTGATGGAATTACATATTTAAAGGGCAATGACAAAGTATATGACTTAATATACATTGATCCATCTAGGAGGAATGAAAATAACAATAAGTTAGTTCAGATTAATGAATACACTCCAAATATTCTAGAACATTTAGATGTGTTAATGGGGAGCGGAAAGCATATTCTTATTAAAACTTCTCCTCTGCTAGATATAAAACAGGTAATTGGACAACTGCCTCAATTGAAGGAAATACATATTTTAGCTATTAATAATGAATGTAAAGAATTGTTATTTCTTGTAGATACACAAACGCTACCCAAAAAAACCTCTGTAATCTGTAAAGATTTAAAAAAAGATTACAGTTTTACATTTGAATACGAGCAGGAGACAAAAAGTGTCATCAAATTATCTCAACCCTTAAATTATTTATACGAACCTAATGTTTCTATTTTAAAAGCTGGTGCTTTTAAATCAATTGCTAATCAATTTAATTTATTTAAACTACATAAGAACAGTCACCTTTACACCTCAGATAAACACATCCATTCTTTTCCTGGTAGATGTTTTGAGATAAGATCAATTGCAAGTTTAAATAAAAAAGAAATACTTCCATTACTAGAAAGTAATAAAGCTAATATCACTAGAAGAAACTTCCCTCTTTCAGTTAATGACATTAGAAAAAAACTTGGGGTTAGTGAAGGCGGAAATGACTATCTTTTTGCTACGACATTGAAAAACGAGGAAAAGAAAATCTTACTTTGTAAAAAATATTAGTACAATAAGCTTTCTTCAAAAGATAAATCTTGAATAAATTGTAGAGATAGCTTCATTTTATCATGAAGCACAACGTCGTTAGTAATAACAGGAACATCATTTCTAAAACTTCCTACAAAACTTTCAATGAAATCTGACGATGACTTACCTCTAAATGACAAGGCTTGAGATGCAGTCATCAATTCTATACTCAATATTCTCTCCGTATTTTCAGCTACTTTAAACAGTTTAGTTGCTGCATTAGCACCCATGCTCACATGGTCCTCTTGACCATTAGAAGAAACAATACTATCTACCGAAGCTGGAGTACATAATTGCTTATTCTGACTTGCTATACTAGCCGCTGTATATTGAGGGATCATAAATCCAGAATTTAAACCTGCATTTGGAGTTAAATATGCAGGCAAACCTCTTTGTCCTGATATTAAAAGATAAATTCTTCGTTCTGAAATACTACCTAACTCCGATAAAGCTATAGCTAAATGATCCATAACTAAAGCCAGAGGCTGACCATGAAAGTTACCTGCAGAAATAACCTTTCCTTCATTAGCAAAAACGTTAGGATTGTCTGTGACTGAATTAATTTCAGTAATAATGGTGTTTTTAGCGTATTCTAAGGCATCTTTAGTAGCTCCATGGACTTGAGGGATGCAACGAAGAGAATAGGGGTCTTGAACATTGACTTTTTCAGAGCTTATAAGTTCACTCCCATCTAAAAATTCAGAAATATTTTTGGCAGTTTTTAATTGTCCTTTGTGAGGACGAATAAGGTGAACCAATTCATTGAATGGTTCAATTCTTCCATCATATGCATCTAAAGAAATTGCACCTGTCAAATCTGCTATATAAGATAATTTATAAGAATTAAAAAGAGAATGGAGAGCATATGCGCTCATGAACTGAGTCCCATTAAGTAATGCTAACCCTTCTTTAGATTTTAAACGTATGGGCTCCCAACCCATATCTTTTAACATCTGCTCAGATTTAATTTTATTTCCTTTGTAATAAACTTCACCCAATCCTAGTAAAGGAAGTGAGAGATGCGCTAATGGCGCTAAATCGCCAGAGGCACCCAATGAGCCTTGTTGGTATATTACTGGAAAAATATCGTTATTGTAGAAATCGATAAGCCTATTTACCGTTTCTAGTTGTACTCCTGAAAATCCGTAAGATAGAGATTGTACCTTAAGAAATAACATTAGTTTGACTATTGAAGCCGGAACTTCATCACCAAAACCACAAGCATGAGAAACAACCAAATTGATCTGAAGATCTTCTAATTTATCGCTAGAGATAGATTCATTACACAAAGAACCAAAACCTGTATTTATACCATATATAGGGTTATTTTGATTGGTTTTATCATCTAAAAAGGATCTGCAGCTTTGAATTTTTGAAATAGCATCTTCTGATAATTCTATAGAAACCTCTTCATATATAATTCTGTGCAACTTATCTAAGGTCAAATATGTATTATCAATCTTATGCATCTCGATAGTTAAATTCTAATCTTCTAAACAGTACTCTTGAAGCTTTTTAGCAGAGAGGTTGTAACCAGTGACTACCTTTTGGGCTTTGTGATAAAACCCTTCTCTTTCTCTTAAAGTTTTGTAAACATAATCTAACAACACTTCACCTTCCATTCCAGCAATCAAAGGTCTGAAAGCTTCAGAAAGTTGTAATCTTGGGATGAGGGCTTTAGGGTGCATATTAATATATACCGTCATACCATACTCATTCATTTGTTCCATATTATCAAAGAAGCATGGCGTACCCCCTCCAACAGAAATTACAACATTTTCAGTGTCAATCACTCTGTGAAGATAAACTCGTTCTAGTTTTCTAAAATAGTCTTCTCCATCATCAGCAAAAATTTCTTTGATAGTACGACCTTCTTGTTCTTCTATGTAAGAATCAAGGTCTATGAAATCATGTTTAAGGTTGTGTGCAAGTTTTTTTCCAAGGGTGCTTTTTCCGCAACCCATATAGCCGACTAAAAAAATGGTCATTGTAAATTAATTTAGGATTTAATAGGATTAAAAAGGTGAATTAGGTTCTTTCTTTAAATGATTGTAAACTAAACGATCAACTAAACTTGGTAAAAGTTTGTTCAAAAGTACGGTAAGTTTTCCATTAATCGTTAAAACTAATGAATTTTGTCGTTTGATAACTGAAGAATAAATGTATTCTGCTACTTTTTCAGCAGTCATCATTTTACTTTCATCTCTAGGGCTTTCTTGTTGAATTTGCCCGTCTTTAGACAAAGCGGTATTTCTAATGTTTGAAGCTGTAAAGCCAGGGCAAGCAATCAAAACATGTAATCCTTTTTTTAAGTTCTCTATTCGTAGGGATTCTAGAAAACCTTGCATCGCAAACTTTGAAGCCGAATAAGCAGTCCTTGCAGGCAAACCTTTATAGCCAGCTATTGAAGAAATACCAACCACTGAACCTTTAGATTTTAAAAGGTAAGGTAAAGCATATTTAGTGCAATACACTGTTCCGTAAAAGTTTACGTCCATTACTTTCTTAATAACAGAAAGGTCCATATCTTCTAGAGTAGCTCGCATTGAAATACCAGCGTTATTTATCAAAATATCAATCCCCTTAAATTCATCAATTGTTTCTGAGATTAAGCGCTTGCAGTCATCTTCAACACTAACATCAGCCTGAACAGCTAAAACTTGGTGTCCTTCTGCTTTCATTTCATTGGTAATGACTTTTAGCTTATCGGTACTTCTAGCTGCCAAAACAACCTTACTGCCATTCTTTACAAAATGCCAAGCACAAGCTTTTCCAATTCCTGAAGATGCACCCGTAATGACAACAACTTTGTTTTTCATTTAAATTTCAGCTTAATTTGCTTTTACAAATAAAAGGAATTTTAATGACAATCATAGAAGTAAATTCACCAGCTAAAATCAAGGTTTTTCATCAAATTCCATTTGACATTTATAAGAATGACTCCAATTGGATACCGCACATCAAACAAGATGTAGAAAAGGTTTTTACAAAAAGTTGTAATAAGTTTTTTCGTCATGGTGAAGCTATTCGCTGGATATTGAAAGATGACAACAATAAATACATCGGACGTATTGCTGCTTTTATCAATAGAAAAAAAGCTTTTTCAGAAAAACAACCCACTGGAGGGATAGGCTTTTTTGAATGTATTGACGACTTATCGACTTCTTCTCTTTTATTTGACACGGCTAAGAAATGGCTTGAGGATAGAGAAATGCAAGCTATGGATGGTCCTATTAATTTCGGTGAAAGAGATAGGTACTGGGGTCTGCTTGTAGAAGGTTTTGAAAACAGACCTATATATGCTAATCCATATAACCCACCTTACTATCAAAAATTATTTAAAGATTATGGTTTTTTGACCTACTTCGAGCAATATATGTACTGCCGAAATATAAGTGATGATATATCTTCGAAGTATAAAGAAAGGTCTGAACGTATAATGAAAGACAAAGGCTACACCTTTAAGCATTTGGAACAAAAGAAAATGTTCGATTATGCCGAAGATTTTAGAACTGTTTACAATAAAGCCTGGAAAACGCATAGTAATTTTAAGGGTATGCCTGCTTCACAGGCTCGATCCATTATGCGTAAGATGAAACCTATAATGGATGAAAAACTCATTTGGTTTGCTTATTATAACGATGAGCCTATTGCTTTTTTCATTGCCCTACCTGAAATAAATCAAATCTTTGAACACATTAACGGCAACCTAAATGGCTTAGGCAAATTGAAGTTTTTATACCACAAATGGAAAGGAACATGCAACAATGTTTTTGGATTAGCATTTGGTGTAGCCCCAGACTTCCAAAAGAAAGGATTAGAAGGTGCTATAATTATGGCTGTTAAAAATCAATTTGAGAATGAAAGCAAACAGTATAAGAAGCTAATCATCACATGGATTGGCGATTTCAATCCTAAAATGATGAAGATTGTACAAAATTTAGGCGCCGAAAACTACATGACGCTAAAAACTTACAGAAAGCTATTCGACGAAAACGCTGATTTTGAGCGTTGTAAGACGATTTAAAAAGTGTCAAAAATTTAATTCTATTTTCTTGCTGATTGAAATAATGCAATTATATTTGCAAACTCAAATTTAAAACCGACCTGGTAGCTCAGTTGGTAGAGCATCTCCCTTTTAAGGAGAGGGTCCTGGGTTCGAGCCCCAGCCAGGTCACTAAACCCGTTCAAAAACGGGTTTTTTTATATCAAGCCCAGGTGGTGGAATTGGTAGACACGCAGTCTTGAGGGGGCTGTGCTCTTTTGAGCGTATGGGTTCAACTCCCATTCTGGGCACT